>NZ_JAPEHS010000114.1:0-5928 GCF_028823565.1 Psychrobacter sp. A3 | reverse complement strand
CAACACGCCCTAATACTCTAGACACATTGGGATTTGCTTATGAAGATGTTTATTTGGCTAATGATTATATTCATGGTACTGCTGGTCGTGTTTGGGGTGTCGATATTTAATAAATTGGTACGCGCGCGCAATCAAGCAAAAAATGGTTTTGCGCAGATAGATGTCCAGCTCAAGCGTCGTCATGACTTGATTCCAAACTTGGTTGAGGCCGCCAAGCGTTATCTGACGCATGAAGAAGAGACCTTAAGCCGTGTGATTAGCGCCCGTAATCACGCCCAAAGCCTACAAAACTCTATGCATCATCAGCCAGAGTCGCTTGAGCATATGGCGTTGTTTGCCAAAGCAGAAGGCATGCTGTCTAAAGCTTTGGGGCAACTCTCAGCGGTGGTGGAGGCGTATCCTGAGCTAAAAGCGGATAGCATGATCAAAGAGCTGATGGATGAGCTGACCAATACCGAAAACCGTATAGGCTTTGCCCGTCAGCACTATAACGATAGCGTGATGTTTTATAATAATGACCGTGAGGTGTTTCCAAACAATCTGGTCAGCAGCACTTTTGGATTTCGTCCGCTCAGCCCACTGGTCTTTGCAGATAGAGACGCCATTGCCAAAGCCCCTGTTGTAGATATGACTTGAGATACCAAGTAAAAGCACAAAAAGTGTCGCCAATTTGAGATAAGCGGATGGATTTTTTTGCTCAGCAGCGGATACGCACGCGCCGCAGTCTGTTACTTTATGGGCTGTTTTTTTTGATCGTCTTGGCTCATATAGTAGTGGCTCTCGGAGTTGTGTGGTTGTTGCTGACGATATTTACAGGGGGTATTTACTACTGGGCGTTGGTTTTGGTTATCGTTTGGATCATAGCGAGTTTTGTTGGTGGTAGTTTTGTAGAGTATCGCCGCCTCAGAGCGGGTGGCCGCGCGATTGCTCAACGCGTGGGGGCGGTTCGTCTGTTTGTTGATAGCAGTCAGGATGCTTGGGAGCACAGTCAAGGGGTGGCTCAGCAGCATACTGCGGCCAAAAAAGTTCGCTTTAGTGACCGTCAGATCGCAGTGCGTGATGAGCGAGATTTCCCTCCTGTCTATCGCCGCTACTACGAAATCGCGCAGCAGCTGGCTATTGCATCGGGGCTGGATATGCCGATATTGTATGTGCTGCCTGATGAGCAAGGTATCAATGGTTTTGTCGCTGGCCGCCATAGTCAAGACATGGTATTGGTCGTGACGCAGGGTGCGTTAGACAAGCTCTCTGATGAAGCATTATATGGACTGATCGGCCATGAGTACGGTCATATATTACATGGTGATGCGACATTTAACCTACAGCTGATGGTGGTGCTAGCAGGACTACAGATACTGTATGATTGGAGCGATCCTATCAGTCATAATAGCAATCGCTTGATAAGTGACAATCGCTATGCTGGCTCTATTGATAGCAGCGTTAGTCAAAGCGCTTTGATACCGCAGCGTAGCATCGACAGTCATGCACGTCGTACCGAGGCGCAGACGGCAAGCTTTACCACGCATCGCGAATGGGTGTCATACTGGCAAGCCCAGTCGCACAAACCGCTATCATTGACGCAGTCTCAGTCGCGCCGGCTGAATCATCCTATCATTGATCGGCACGCGCCGCGTAGCGTGTGGACACTGCTGTTACACGGACTGAGCTTTTCGAGTATGGCCAGCGCTCAGTTGATCAAACACAGCTTCAACCGTGAGCGTGAGTTGCTCGCCGATGCTACCAGCGTACAGTTGACCCGTTCGCCGGCGATTATAGAGACTCTAAAAGCGATTCATCAAGACACAGTAGGCTCGCGCTTAACCAACATCGCTGATATCAATGGTCTGAGTCATTTTTTCTTTGCCAGTAGCGGCGCGGACTTAGGGGATGTATCGTGGTTTGCTACCCACCCAAGCTTAAGCGAGCGCATGAGTGCCGTCAATGCCAAAGCCTATCATGACTTTGCTGTGCAAGTTGCCCATGAAAAACGATTAAACCAGCAAAAAATAAAACAGATATATGCGCAGCGTCGCCTAGGTGATTGGGGCGAAGTCCAAGCAAATAGCCTAAGTAAAGATAAAAAACCAGTTGTTAATAACCTCCCTGCTACTGCCACCAAAAAAGACAAAAATGCTGAAGAAAACATCAAAGAAAATGTCGATGTTTTGATCAATGAGCCTAATAATGCCTTAGAGGCAGAGTCGGCGCTGCCCTTTATCATAAAAGAAGATGTCGTGATTGATGGCCGCTTGCAAGTATCATTAGAGGATATAGGTGCCTGTCAGCTACTAAAGCCATGGATGGCAAAACCCGATAGCGATTTACCAAAAAAACCATGGATCGATAGCGACGATTTGCATCAGGTTTGCCTGCCGCAGTACGTGCTGGATCACAGTCATCACCCATTGGGCGCGCAAGCTTTGATCGAAGCCATCATGTTATGTCATCAACGGCGCTTGCTGACGACGACGATGAAATATGATTTGCACGACATTTGGGAGGGGATTATCGGTGATGAAGTATCGCAAAGTAATACGCAACAATATGAAGGCAAGGAAAGCGCCGCGTCCACTGTAGATAACAATCATGACAGTCATAACAACCTGCCCATCTTACCGCATACGATAGATGCTAAACTGCTGACAGCGGTGGCCAATTTGGATCGGCGCTTAGACAGTGCGGTGCTGGTTTTTGCGATAAAGCAGCTGCATCAGCAAGACTTATCGGCACAGACAATTAACGCACAGCGCCTGCAAAACGAGCGCAGTTATGACCACCACGCCCATCAGCATTATCAGCAGCAACAAAGCAGCCGTACCATGCTCGCTCGCTATCAGTGCGGTTTACTACAGCTGTTTGCTCGCCAGCTGGAAGAGGATTTGACCTTTGACTTTGCTCAGGATATCTCAGCAGACCTTGTGTCTGGCACAGATACACCATTATCAGTATCTGATCAAGTGGCATGCACCAAGTCACAAGAAGTGTCTATCGTGTCATTATGGCAAGCGCTACATTTACAGCGGTTATTGCCAACGCTTTTTTCGGTGTTAAATGACAAAAATACCGATAAGCCGTCTGGCTGGCAGACGCTATTGCAGGCGGGTATGGAGGATATAGGTGCGCAGCTTGACCCATCAGGTCAGGTGTTTTCTGGTCTGGATGCCGTGAGGAGGTCGGTACTGATACTACTGGCGTATCGGCTGTCCAAAAACGCCCATCGCCATAGGCTGCCAGCATGGGAGAGTGCTGCACACTACATTGTGGATGTGAGGCGGCATGCCCGTTTGATTGATATTGACTTAAATGCCGTCAGCGATGCAAATCTACAGTGGCTATTAATGACCGCATCCCACTTAAATAGTAGCCAGCTGTTAGCGGTGGTCTGTATGGTGCCAGCGTATCACGCGGACCATGCTGATACAGCGAGTGCTCATAAGGCGGAAGATAATAATTGTGGCAAGAGACAACAGGATAGCGGCCAAATAGATTATAATGAGTATCAACGATGGCTAAGTACATTGCATACTGTCATGTTACACGATACGATAATCAGTCAAGATGAATACGACTGCCTGATGATGCTGGCAGAGCATTGGTTAGGCGTTCGCCAGCTCTTTTAACATCGCCCGCTCTCAATTAAAAAATAAGACAGCAGAACCGCATGAGTGATATCCAAGATCCGCAAATTGTACTACAGCGCCGTGTGCAGCAGCGCCAAATCCTAGCGACGATGGGTATCGATCAGTGGGTGCGCCCAGATGCTGCGACGCTAAGCATGGCTGATATCCCCGCCATTAGCGAAAGTCGGTCAAACCTCTCAAGTCCTAGCGTCTCTCTTGCCTCTTCGCAGCGCAGTCCTGTCAGCGATGTTAGCGACAGCGATGCAGCGTGGAATACCCCAAGCCATGCCAATGACCGCCATCCCCACCGCATCGATGAGGGCTCGTCAAATCATTTAGACACGAGCGATACGTCTTCTTATCACGATGATGCCTATTTGGATGGCGAGCCTGCTCTACCAACCGTCGCACAGGTGGTGGAGCCACTCGTTGACGCTGTAAAAACAACCACTGCTGCGCCATCAGCAGATAAATATGCTGATGAGAGCAACAAAAAGGTGTTGCCGTTTAGTTTACAAGGTGGCCGCTACGGCAACTGGGTCATACTGGTAGACATGCAAACCCTTAGCGGGGACAGCCAAAAACTGTGGCAAAACATCACTCAAGCGTTATCGATGACTTGTGAGACCACGGCGTTTCCGATCTGTGCGGGCATGGATACTGCCGAGCTTGCCAATGCCAGCTTAGCAGGCTATGTTTTTAAGATTGGGCGTAGTGAAGATGTGCAAGTGGCAGCTTTGACGGCTTTGCCTGACGGGCTGACGCATCCTGCCCTAACTACGCTCCCAACTTTGGATGAAATGCTCGCCGATAGCCGTCTGAAGCGGCAGTTTTGGCAACAGATAGCAAAGTCTGTCTCGTAAATGAACATAACTGAGCATTTGAGATAATAAGAAAACTGCCAGACTGACAATGCCTTTAAAAATTCGCCCTAGGCGCTTTAATCGTTAATCAGCTTAGCTGTTAACCAACAATGATGACCTCATCAATTTAGGATAATAACCATGTCTACAACCCCAGAATCCATCCACACATCCAACGCTTCTACCAATCCAAACGCTGCCGCGCATCGTCTGCCAAACTTCTGTGCGGGTCCTGCGACCATGCCCACCACCGTCTTAGAGCGTGCACAAAGCGAGCTGCTTGACTGGCAAGGGCGCGGCCTTTCGGTGATGGAGATGAGCCATCGTAGTAAAGACTATGTCGCTATCACAGAAAAGGCTGAGAGTAAGTTACGGGCATTGATGGAGATTCCAGATAACTATAAAGTGCTGTTTTTGCAAGGCGGTGCCAGCTTACAGTTTTCGGCGATTCCTCTGAATTTATTAAATGGCGGGTGCGGTGACTATCTAACGACGGGCGCTTGGTCAGGTAAAGCGGTCAAAGAAGCCAAACGCTATGAAGCATTGGGGTTGGGCGCAGTCAATGAGGTCGCTACTGGCAAAGACAGTAATTTTACTGACGTGCCAGCCCAAAGCGAGTGGAACCTAAGCGACGATGCGGCGTATTTTCACTACTGTGCCAACGAAACCATTCACGGTCTACAGATATTTGAGCCACCACAAGTCGACGCACCTATTATTGCCGATATGTCTTCTTGCATTTTGTCGCAGCCGATAGATGTGTCAAAGTTTGGCATGATTTACGCCGGCGCACAAAAAAACATCGGTCCGGCAGGTCTTATCATTGTCATCATCCGTGAAGACTTGCTTGGCCGTGCCAGTGAGTGGTGCCCTATGCTTATGAACTATGAGCACCAAGTCGAAAAAGCGTCGATGTCAAACACCCCAGCGACGTACTCATGGTACTTGGCAGGATTGGTGTTTGATTGGTTAGAGGCGCAGGGCGGCGTGGCTGCGATCGGCAAGATTAACCAGCAAAAAGCCGACTTGCTCTATAAAACCATTGACGACAGCAGTTTTTATAACAACCCCGTTGCCCCTGAGCATCGCTCTATCATGAACGTGCCTTTTACCTTGGCAGACAGCAGTCTGGATAAGGTGTTTTTAGAAGAGTCAGAGGCCGCAGGACTATTGAACCTAAAAGGTCACCGCGATGTCGGCGGTATGCGCGCTAGTATTTATAATGCCGTACCGCTTGAGTGGGTACAGCAGCTGGTGGATTTTATGATTGCCTTTGAAAAAAAGCATGCTTAATCAAGCGATCGCTATAATTCAAACGCTATCACGCAAACACTAAAAGACAAAAAAGACGCCACTTTTATAAGCGGCGTCTTTTTTATGTGCAGGCGTTTTTATTGTCAGTCAAAAAACCGCTAGGCAAACCTACTGTATACCTAAAACCGTGC
>NZ_JAPEHS010000113.1:0-6122 GCF_028823565.1 Psychrobacter sp. A3 | reverse complement strand
TAAAAAATAGTCTCTGTCGGTGCCATGGTTGAATGTTCAACACGCCCTAGTTTTTGAGCATATAAAATAAAATGAGCTGAAGACATATCTATTCGAAGATAAGCGCTTGAATATAGTGCTTGATGATAAAAAGATGCGTTAGTATTTTTGTTTACGCTGGGTGGAAGAGCCGATATTCATCGCTTCACGGTATTTGGCCACCGTACGCCGAGCGATATCGATACCATCAGCCAATAGCGTCTCTTTGATACGGCTGTCGGATAAGGGCTTTTTGGGGTCTTCGTCAGCAATCAGCTGTTTTATCATGGCGCTAATAGCGGTCGATGAGATATCACCATCTACGCTACTGACATGCGAAGAAAAAAAGTGCTTAAGCGAAAATAAGCCCTGCGGTGTCAAAATGGTTTTGCTGGTGGTCAAGCGTGAGACCGTCGATTCGTGCAGCCCGACCTCATCGGCAATGACTTTGAGAACCAATGGCTGCATGGCGGTGGCACCCTGCTGCAAAAACGCTTGTTGATGATGCACGATGCTGGTCGCGACTTTTAGTAGGTTTTGGTTGCGCTCTTCGATACTCCTGATAAACAATCTGGCATCGGTGAGGTTGTCACGCAGATACTGATTATCAGGGCTATCATCACCGCGCTTGACCAAACTGGCGTACTCTTGATTGACCCGTAGCTTGGGTAGCATCTCAGGGTTTAGGCGTACTTGCCAGCCGGCCTCCTGCGCGTCAGGCAAACCCGTAGGGCGACGAATGGGTGTAACCAGCACATCGGGTATGTCGTAGCTGTCTGGCGACTGAGCATAATCAGGCTGATTTTTTTGAAAGACGACGCCTGGTAACGGGGTCAATGTGCGCAGTAACGTCAAGGCAGGCATGATGTCCTCAGGAGTCAGCCCTGTGTGCTCGGTCAATGCCTTGATATTATTGCTGACCAGATACTCACTGGCAGATAAAAGCGCGTGAGCTTCTTTTAGATATGCGGTACTAGGATCGAGCTTTGCGAGCTGCAGGGCAAGGCATTCGCTTAAATCACGAGCGCCAACGCCAAGTGGATCGCAAGACTGGACAATACGAAGCACGGCCAATATCTCATCGCGCTCGACCCGCTCCTCCCACTGATAAAAGCTGGCCATGGTATCCAAGCTCTGTAACAACTCATCGATATCGAGCCGAACAAACCCCATCTCATCCATCGAATCTATCAAATATTCAGCGATCAAAGTATCGGTGTCTGATAAACGCTTAAAGTTTAATTGCCAGCGCACATGGTCTTGAATGGTGGCAGAGGTACCCCCTTGATAGCTATTAAAGTCCTCATTCGCGTGCGGCGCGCTGCTGCTAGTTGGACTGCTCGCGGCGGATGCATAGTTATCAGCACTATAATTATCGATACTATAGTTATCGGTACGATAGTCAGTGGCATTGTCATCATCATTGTAGGCCGCTGCGTCGAAGTCCGTTAGATTATCATCACTTGCAGGATCGCCGTTTGTCTCCAGACCGGCTATCGCCAAATGGTCTATGTCTATGTCTACGCCACTATCTGCCCCATACTCGTCCGTCTCTTTTGTGGTGCTACTAAACGCATCGGTGGCCGTCGTCTGATTCCAGTCATCAAGCGTCAAGCTATGCTCAGCTGTCTCCATACTATCGTTCACGCTGCTGTCAGAGCCCTCACCGTCGCCATATTCTTCATCGTCCTCGATGCGTTCGAGCAGAGGATTGCTATCGAGCTTGGCCTGAACCTCTTGCGCCAGCTCAAGACTAGAGAGCTGCAGCAACTTAATGGCTTGCTGCATCTGCGGGGTCAGCTTTTGTGAGGTGCTCAGCGTGGTTGCCAATCCGAACGACATACTCATGGGTGGCTTATTACACTCCGACGATGGTGATAGTCAATAAACAACTGGCTAAGATCATGATTTAGCCCAAACAGGACACGACGATAGCATTTTTTGTTGCAATTTTGCTACGATAATTTATGCCTAGCCCAGATACGCTTATTTTACTATTACTATAAAACCTTCTAAAATCAATGTTTTTGCTATCATCGTTGGCATGCCGACACAGCCAACTGGCAAAGCCTGCAAAAGCTCAATATTAGGGCGTGTCCTCAATTCAATCGATAGCCATCTAAATGGGCTAAAAATGGCCAAATTTTGCCAACCATCGTCAAATAGCTGGCTAATATCTCGATATTATCTGCGCTATTTTCCTTGTTTGGCGGCAATTTATCTCATTTTTATCGCCATTTTTAAAATGAGGATACGCCCTAAAATAAACGACAACTATAATACAATTGAGAATATTATGAACCACAACCAAGCAAGCGACCAATCATTTGCCGTCGCTGCCATTCAAATGAATAGCCAGCAGGACATCGAGCAAAACCTAGCAGACATCGAGACGGCCATTAGCGCCGCTTCCCAGCAAGGCGCTCACATGGTGGTGCTACCAGAAAACTGCTGTAGCATGGGGCAACAGTCTGCCACAGCCGAGCGCTTCGATGAGCTATCATCGACGATAGCAGGCTATGCCAGTACTCATGGTATCTATGTGCTGGCAGGCTCATTGCCTTGTCCTTATCGCCCTGATGGTATTGTTGTCCCTGATGGTAGGCTGCGTCAAGTCAGCCAAGTGTTTGCCCCTGACGGTACGCGCGTGGCCCGCTATGACAAGATTCATCTGTTTACTGCGACAGTCGCTGACAAAACAGGCAGCTATAATGAAGCGGCGACCTTTGAGCCTGGCACCCAAACCGTCGTAGCGCCTCTAGAGACTGAGGATACAGTCTACCAGCTGGGTATGATGGTCTGCTTTGATTTGCGTTTTCCAGCGTTGGCTCAGCGCCTGCGTCAAGCTGGAGCGGATATGCTGAGTGCTCCTTCAGCCTTTACTTATCTGACTGGGCAAGCGCATTGGTCACTGCTGCTACGGGCACGAGCACTAGACAGTCAATGCATGGTGATTGGGGCGGCGCAAGGAGGAGATCACACTTATCAGGACGGTCACACACGGCAGACATGGGGACATGCTGCCATCACCGCTTATGATGGCACGGTGCTCAGCAGCTACGACGACAGTGAGCCACAAAAAACGAGCACCACAGAAAACCAGCGCTATGCCATGGTGATGGCGTCTTTAGACAAATCGCAACAGCAGCAAGGACGACAAAAACTGCCGATTTTTGACTGTCATCGTTTGGCATAAAGCTGTCTGACAAAAGCTGCCTGACAAATAATTTGATGATTAAATTGTTAATAGGGCAATGCCGTCACATGGCACAAGACGATAGAACCTTATAGGTAAGGCCAAACCTACTCGGTATCACCATCAACTTGTGTGTGAGTGGCACGCGGATGAGCGCGGTCATAAACCTGCGTGAGCTTGGCAAAATCAACATGGGTATAGATCTGTGTGGTGCTGATATCACTGTGCCCGAGCATTTCTTGTACCGCACGCAGGTCGCCACTGCCGGAGAGCATGTGTGAGGCAAAACAGTGACGCAGCAAGTGTGGATACATGTTTTGGGCGATACCAGCGCGGGCAGCGGCTACTTTTAGACGCTGCTGCACCGCTCTGGTCGATAGGCGGGTGCCCAGCTTTTCACTGATAAACAGCGCGGCGTCCATCTGCTCAACCCACAGCTCACGGTGCGGCAGATAGCGGCGTATGGCTTCAGCGGCTTTGCGCCCTAGCGGTAGCAAACGCGTTTTGTTGCCTTTTCCTGTGACGCGCACGCGTAAGTCAGACAAATCGATATCGCTTACATCAAGTGCCACCAGCTCGCCGACACGAAGACCACTGCTATAGAGCAGCTCAAACATCGCCTTATCACGTAACCAAAGGCGCGCCTGCTCTGGAGTATCGGGCATTTCTTGCTCAAGCAATTGGGTGAGTAAATCGACATCCGCGATAGATGGTAGAGGTCTGGCACTGCGTTTGAGCTGATAGCCAGTGGTTGGGTTGATACGGGCTAAGCCCTCCTCTATCAGCCAACCATAAAAATGGCGAATGGCGGACAGCTCCTGTTGGACACTGGCCAGGGCAAGCTTGTCTTCATCGAGGCGCTGGCTGATATGCTGAGCCAACTGACGTTTGTCACAGCGCGTCCATGTCAGACGCTTGCCCCGCAAAAACAGCGCCAACTGATTTAACCCAGCAAAATAAGCCGTCAAGGTGTGCTCAGAGTGATTGCGTACCGACAAGGTGTTGAGCCAGCGATGCACTGGGGACAGCAGCTCACGCAGTGCCGCATCGGCCTCTCTGCTTGTCGACAGCGAGCCTGAGCGCCACGCTTGTGAGGCGTCGTCTACTGCTAATGCCGCTTCTTGCTCTACCTCTTTATGTAAGTCTTGTTTTTGACTGGTGCGTCGCCGCCCTTTGTTATGAGACGCCCTTTTGCTGGACATGGCCATTGCTGTTACCTACTCGCCAAACGTACACGTACCTACTCGCTAAACGTACACGCTGGGCATTTTTTATTAACCCTCAGAGCTTGGTTTGATACCCGCTTGCGCCATCAGCCCATCCGGACTAAACACTCCTTCGTAGACAAAGGCCGTCGGGCCGGTCATCATCACCGAATAACCAGGCTGCCACTTGATAATCATACTACCGCCATATAGCTGCGCGCGTATCTCTTCGCCCTCGTCGAGCCAGCCTTCACGAATACCGACGGCCACCGCCGCACAGGCACCTGTACCACACGCTTGGGTCTCGCCCACGCCGCGCTCATAGACACGCAAGCGAATGTGCCGCTGATTCATGATTTGCATAAAGCCGACATTGACCCGCTCTGGAAAAGCAGGGTGCGACTCGATGGCTTTGCCTAGCATTTCGACATCGGCGCTTAGGACGTCATCGACCTTGATTACCGCATGAGGATTTCCCATATTGGCCACATAAAGCTGCACAGGCGTGCCATCGACATCGAGATGATAGGCGTTTTGAATCTTGGTAGTGGCTTTTGGAGTAAAGGGAATCTCGTCTGGCTCAAACTTGGGCTTGCCCATATCGACCTCGACCCAGCCGTAACGGTCGGTGGTCAATGAGATGATGCCGCTGGCCGTCTCGACACGCAGACGCTGCTTAAATGATAGCTTTCGTGCCTGCACAAAACGAGCAAAGCAGCGCGCGCCATTGCCGCACTGCTCTACCTCTGTACCATCGGTATTAAAAATACGATAGCTAAAATCCACGTCAGGACGCATCGGCGGCTCGACGACCAATAACTGATCAAAGCCGATACCGAGATGACGATCGCCCAACAATTGCACCAACTCTCTGGTGAGATCTAAGCGCTGAGTCACCAAATCGATGACCATAAAATCATTGCCCAGACCATGCATTTTTGTAAATTCTATTAGCATACCCTTGATATCCTATCCTAATTTTTATGTATGCGTTATATTAGCACGCTGTCAGATACAATGATAATTATCACCGTTAAATACCCAATGATCGTCATCCGTTCGGCCATACTGGCTAGGGCGCGTCCTGCCACAGCCGCTCATCTGCATAGAGCGCCTCGACTGTCTCGCGCTGGCGAATCAGTTGATGACGCTCGCCCGCTACCATGACTTCACTGGCGCGCGGACGCGAGTTGTAGTTACTACTCATGGTAAAGCCATAAGCCCCCGCTCCTGTGATGGCTAACGTATCACCTGTCTGTAAGGATAGCAGACGATCTTTTGCCAAAAAGTCGCCCGTCTCACAGATAGCGCCAACCATATCCCACGCTTGGGTATCAGCCGTCTCGATACCAGCGCTTGGCAGCACAGTTGGTATCACTGCCATTTCAGCCTGATAGAGCGCTGGACGGATCAAATCATTCATTGCCGCATCGACGATGGCAAAGTTTTTGTGCGCCGTCGGCTTGAGGACATCGACGCGGGTCAACAGCACGCCTGCATTGGCCACGATGCTACGGCCCGGCTCAAAAAACACCGTCAATCCCAGCTCACTCAGCTTAGGCAGTAACGCTTGCGCAAAGTCCTCGATAGATACTGGCATCTCGTCAATATAGCGGACGCCAAGACCCCCGCCCAAATCGATATGACGCAGCTCAATACCGTTATCACGTAAGCCCTGTATCAGCTCAATGACTTTATCTAAT
>NZ_JAPEHS010000112.1:0-6313 GCF_028823565.1 Psychrobacter sp. A3 | reverse complement strand
ATACGCTGGTTTTCTGCAACGACAGCGGCTTTGGTCTCTTCTAGTACGCACTCTAGGCGACGAAGTAAGGTAAATGGCAGGATGATGCGGCCGTATTGCGATTGCTTAAAGTCACCGCGTAGCAGGTCAGCGACCGACCAGATGAAAGCCGCTGTTTGAGAGAAATTTTTGGTTATAGGAAAGTCTTATTGTTTGTTGCGCGAATAACAGATGCGTGAGATCGTAGGTTGGCGATATGCTCAGATCTCAGACAGAATAAGACAATCATAAGGGTATTGGACGGTACTCGGCAAGCAGGAATATGAAATTCGCTTGGACAGCTGGGCAGTACGCTGGTGTATTAAGGGATGTTTACCTGCATTTCTTTACAGCGCACTCCGTATCACTGAATTTTGGTAAAACTGGCGCAAAACAACATAGTGCTTTAGCGCATACAAACAAAGAGCAACTGTAGATGCGCCGTTCTACGTTGCTCAAAAGTTCGGTTTGGGGCGTATCTTTATTTAGAACATGCGATTACACACCCCTTTTTACTTATCAAATCACCCAAACTGCCACGCCGATATCTGGGTTTTTAGCACTTGCTCGGAGTAGATTTTGTGCGCAGTGTCCTCCCCTGCCGCACCTACAGCGACCATAAGCGGTAGCAAATGCTCTGCTTCGCCAGCAGGATGGACGATGTGCGCGTCGGGCGCGTGTTCCCAGTTATTCAGGGCGGCAAAGCGTGCATCTCTCAGCTGCTGCATCGTCGCGCTCAGCCACGCATCAAAGCGTTCAGATGGCGCAGTAAAGTTTTCGTTACCATAGCCGCGCATGTTATGAAAGCTCATGCCACTGGCAATAATCAACACCCCTTCTTGACGCAAACTGGCAAGCGCCTGACCTGCCAGCAGATGCGCCTCAGGGTCAAGATCGTGGCGTAGTGACAGCTGGACGATAGGAATATCGGCATTTGGAAACATTACCTTGAGCGGTATAAATACGCCATGATCCAATCCGCGTGTGGGGTTTAGCGTATTGTCCAAACCTGCACGGCTCAATCTATCACTGATGCGCGCAGCCAAGTTTGGCGCGCCTTTGACAGGATACGTCAGCGCATAGGTATGCTGCGGAAAACCATAATAATCATAAATCAGCTCGGGCTGAGCACTCGTTGTCACGCTAAAGTTTGTATCTTGCCAATGCGCGCTAATAACGACAATTGCTTTCGGCGGTGCGGGCAAGCGACTGTCAATACTGCGTAAAAAGTCGGCCATCCCCTGCCATGTGTCGGCAGGTTGCCAGTCCATAAAAAAGCACGGCCCACCACCATGCGGAATAAAAAATACAGGTTGCGTCATGGTATGACTGACAGACTTCATAAGTCTACTCCTTGTGTTATGGATAATGGGTGCGGCGATTTACATTAGGCTGATCGGGTACTGAGCAGTTTGTCCACGCTCAAATGACCGCCGCCTTGTATCATCAGTGCAAGCGTCGCCACCATTAAGGTCAATGCATATTCGTAGCCATTGTTTGACATAAATAAGCCATTACTGATGTGGACTGAGAATATCGCTACCAGCATCGTAAACGCGGTCGCCAGTGCCGCAGGACGTGTCAGCAGACCGATGATGAGTGCCAACCCACCAAAAAACTCCGAGCCACCTGCCAATATCGCCATCAAATAGCCAGGCTCGATACCGATACTGGCAAGCCATCCTGCCGTACCTGCCAAGCCATTACCACCAAACCAGCCGAACAGCTTTTGTGCGCCGTGCGCCATCAAAATCAAACCGACAGGCACACGCAGTACGAGTGCGGCATAGCCTGCATGCGTTGCCAATAACTTATTAAAAAATGAATGTTGCATAGCCAATACCTTAATACGAATATTAAAAATGAGATTCTTATTTAGATGGTCTTATTTTACTATCAACACTTTTAAAGAATAAGGCGTACATTATTGAATAATTAACAACACATCATTGATAATAACTATAAAATAAGCACCTGATATATGACTGTTATAAAAGGAAGGGAGTATGGACAGTATTGATGCAATGCGCGCCTTTGTCGCGGTCGTGAATGAAGGCAGCTTTAGCAAAGCAGCAAACACGCTTAATTTGTCACCGCAGCTGGTCAGTAAATATGTCTCTAAGTTAGAAGAAAAGCTCGGCACACGGCTATTACAGCGCACCACACGCCAAGTCAATGTCACCGAAGCGGGCAGTCAATACTTTGTCCACGCGCAGCAGATTTTGCTCAGTATCGATGATATGACGGCACAGCTGCACGGCCTACAACAAAAGCCAAAAGGTACGTTGCGTATCAGTGCCCCTGTGTCCTTTGCACTCAAGCACATGGCCAAGCTGACCACCGACTTTCAGCACCGCTATCCTGATGTGACGATTGACTTACAGTTAAATGACAGAAAGGTAGACATTGTCGAAGAAGGCTTTGATATTGCGCTACGTATTGGCGAGCTTAAAAGCTCTTCGCTGGTGGCAAAACAGATTGCGCCGATTCGTGTCGTACTGTGCGCGTCGCCTGAGTATTTACAAAAGCATGGCACGCCAAGTACCTTAGCAGAGCTGGACAACCATCGCTACCTGCATTACAGCTACATTAATATGGAAGCGACTGGAGAGATTTACGAGTACCTAAGGACACGCTATTTTAAGCAAAGCAGCACCTTTTATAGCAATAATGGCGACGTGCTCGTGGCGTCCGCCGTCGCGGGTGCAGGCTTTGTGTTGCAGCCGACCTTTATTGCCAGTGAGGCGCTAAGCACAGGCACACTTGTTCCGATATTGCCGCAATATGAGCCAAAACCCATTCATCTGTACGCCGTCTACGCGCACAAAAAATTGCTGCCGCATAAGGTGCGCTGCTTTATTGACTTTCTTAGCGACTATTATGGCTCGCCGCCATATTGGGATGCGCGCATCGCGGCGAATCAGAATTGACCAAAGCAAACGCATGATGGTCTGTTACGAGGCTGATGACAAAGCCTCTTTTAGTATTGCCACATTTGGCACACGATGATAATTGAGCACCCGTACATCACCCAAAAGACGCTCACCAACGGGGATTTTTTTATCCATCGTTATCATAGCGATTTTGAGGGCGTGCTTGGTGACCAGCAGGTGATTGCTACGCCGCGTTACACGGTAATGGCTAAAGGTCTTTTCAATCAGCGCGGCTGTCTTTTGTAGCGCGTCATTAGAAGGCAGCTGGTTTGATTGCTTACCACTGCACCCTGTGTCCGTCTTTGCGCCACGTGATTTTGCCAATAGCCACAAGGCGGCAATCACAGTGAATAGTATGACAAGCCACCACATTCCGTCTATCATAAGAAAACATATCCATCATTAATAAGGGTTGGCTCATGTTAGCAGAATTAACACCCGCACTCATAACAGAAGTACAGCGTGCAGCACAACTGTTGAAATCGAAATCACGTATTTGCATTTTGACTGGGGCTGGTATTTCTGCAGAAAGCGGCATCCCAACGTTTCGAGATAAGCAAACAGGGTTATGGGAAAACTACGGAGTCGAGGATTTGGCAACCCCTGAGGCCTTTATTCGTGATCCAAAGCTTGTATGGTCGTGGTATCAGTGGCGCAGGCAGTTGGTGGCTGATAAAGCACCAAACCCAGCGCATCATGCATTGGCTCAGTGGCAGTATCATGCGCAAACCTCCGATCAAACAGTGACACTCATCACCCAAAATGTCGACGACTTGCATGAACAAGCGGGTAGCTCGGTGACTCATCTACATGGGCATCTGTGGCGCAACCGCTGTGGTCAGTGTAATGCGCCCTATCAGGAGCAATCAAGCGCCGCATCTGACCATCAAGACACTATGCAAAACACTATGAGCGTTAATACGCGTCTCGATCTGAGCTTTGACAACACCCTACTCACCTGTCCGCATTGCGGTGGTTATATTAGACCAGATATTGTTTGGTTTGGCGAAGCCCTACCTGTACAGGCGTGGCAGACTGCCGAAGAAGCTGCGGCTAATTGCGAGGTGTTTATCAGTATCGGTACCTCAAGCCTCGTCTATCCTGCTGCGGGATTGGCGCAGTTAGCCAAACAAAACGGCGCGCACGTTATGGAGATAAACCCCAATCCCACACCAAACACCATCGTCGATATCACATTTGCAGAAAAAGCAGGCGTGATACTGCCGCCGCTAATAGAAGCGATTACTGATTTATAAGTGCAGCCAATGATATGGTCGAGTCCAAATAAATCAGATACGTGGCTATCAAGTCACGCAATAAAAAGGGGGAGCGCTTTATATAAAGTGCTCCCCCTTTTTTGACATCGTGAGCCGTGCTTATTGCAGCGCAAGATCCACTCGTGCCAAATACGCTTGTTTTAGATCATCGTTTATGAATGACGCTCTAAAGGAGTTTTTTACCAAAGTGACGATATCGTCTTCTGTCAGCGGCAAGTTCTCTACCAGATTGATAAAGTTTTGATTGATATAGCCTTTAAAATACGCAGGGTCATCAGAGTTAACGCTGACATTTAGCCCATAGTCTAACAGCGTTTTTATATTATGATCTTGATAGCTCTCAAACACCTTAAGCTCGATATTTGAATTCGGGCAAACGGTCAGCGGTATTTGCTCCTCTTTTAGGCGCTGCATCAGCGCCGCGCTATGTATCGCCTGCACGCCGTGATCGATCCTGTCACTGCGCAAAACGTCTAACGCCTCATAAATATAAGAAAAATCTGCCTCTTCGCCAGCATGGGCGACCACTTTGAAACCAGCGGCTTTGGCCTGTCTAAACACTTCTGTAAACTTAGACGGCGGATTGCCCAGCTCGGATGAGTCAAGCCCCACTCCGACGATATCATCTTTGAATGCCATGGCCGCCTCTAAAGTTTCAAATGCTGCGTCTTGCGACAAATGCCGTAAAAAACACATGATGATACAAGAGCTGATACCGTACTCGGCCTTGGCATCTGCCAGCGCTGATTTGATACCAGTAATGACGGTTGCAAACTCAACACCTCTTTCGGTATGGGTCTGCGGGTCAAAAAATATCTCGGTATGAATGACGTTGTCTTCGACACACTTTAGGATATAGGCCCATGTCAAATCATAAAAGTCCTGCTGGGTGATAAGGACGTTGGCACCAGCATAATAGATATCTAAAAAGGTTTGTAGGTTGGTAAAGTTATAGGCGCGGCGGACGTCGTCTATGTCTTTATAAGGTATTTGGATGTCGTTTTTTTGCGCCAATCGAAACATCAGCTCAGGCTCGAGCGAGCCTTCGATGTGCAAATGTAGCTCAGCTTTTGGCAGTTTTTTTATTAATTCAATCATAATATCTCAGTAAGGGCGGTTTGTCTTAGGACAGACGATATTATATTTGAATTGACGCAAAAACCCTACAGGTGAATAGGTGAGCAGCACAACGCTTTAAGAATTTAACAAAAGCCTGCTAAGTAAAAGCTCCTAAGTGAAAACATTTAGTAAAAATGCTTAGGGCGTGTTGATCAGGCTTTCTTTAAACACTAGCAAGTAAAAACTAGCAAACTTACTTCAAATACACCACTGTATCAGACAGCTCATTGCCTGCAGGGTCATGCTCGAGATGATAATACTGCCGCAGCACTTGCCCCACTTCATCTAATAGCTCAAGCAAGCTTTCTTCTGTTTTTTGGTTGGCAATACCAGCGACAGCTTTATCACACATGGCGCGCCACACTGTCGGGCTGACGTGGGCGCTGATGCCACGATCTGCCACAATCTCTAAACTGTGCTCACAGATATTGACATAGACCAGCACGCCTGTGTTTTCTTCAGTATCCCACACACGGTACTCACTAAACAAATCAATGGCGCGCTCACGGCAGCCTATATGATAAGCCTGCTGAATAGGAAGGTGGTTTTCGATAATCAAAAATACCTCGCCGCGATGACCACGCTCCGCGCTGGTTACCTTTGCTGTCAAGCGCGCTTTGGCAGCCGCTGTCAGCCACTTGCTGTGCATCAAAGGCACAAACAAGACTTGGCGCCACCAGCGGGCAAAGCTGGGATGTGCAGTATTGTTTTCTGCCATTATATTACTTCCTCAAATACGTCGTTGCTCACGATTGTTTTTTTTCATTGTATAAGGCTACCAAGAGCCACCGGCACCGCCGCCGCCAAAGCCACCACCGCCGCCGCCAAAGCCGCCGCCACCAAAACCACCACCACCGAAGCTGCCGCCACTACCGCCGCCCATGCCCGGTAAGAAAATCATGCCACCGCCACCGCCGCCGCGGCCACCACGGCCACCGCCTGAGCCACGTGAGATAAGGAACATCC
>NZ_JAPEHS010000111.1:0-6356 GCF_028823565.1 Psychrobacter sp. A3 | reverse complement strand
CGATACATGATCAGATAGCAAACCGAGACCATCCCAGATTCTGTGTAACTGACGTTTAGATTAAATACTTACACAAAATTTAGGAAGGTCTCAGATTTTGAGAAAAAACCGCTAGAAAATTATTTGAAATAACAGCTATTAATGGCACTCCATTAACATTTCTGTAAGTACATTACCGTTAAATGATTACCCTGCGCAGCAAGATAGCTCTTTAACGTCTTTGCTAAAGGTTTGAGCGCATAACTTCAATCCTTCAACCATCGTCAAATACGGAAATAGTTGACCTGCCAATTCTTCGACTGTCATTTTATTATGAATAGCAAGAGCCGCACTTTGAATCAGTTCTCCGCCTTCATGGGCTAAAATTTGTGCGCCTATCAGTTTTCCCGTGGATTCTTCAGCTACCAACTTGATAAAACCATCCGTTTCAAAATTTGCTAAAGCTCTTGGTACGTTTTCCATATCAAGTACACGACTTATCGTATTTATTCCTACCGCTGAAGCTTGTACTTCGGTTAGACCTACCGTAGCAACTTGTGGGTCGGTGAATATAACAGCAGGCATGGTAGATAAGTCGAGTTGCGCATTTCCACCTGTCATATTAATTCCAGCCCTACTTCCGGCAGCAGCAGCAACATAAACAAATTGTGGCATATTGGAGCAATCTCCAGCGGCATAAATGTTAGCTGTTGATGTTTCCATCATACTATTAACAACAATGGCACCACTTTTATCTGTTTCAACACCAACATTTTCTAAACCAAGCTTTCCAGTATTTGCATGGCGACCCGTAGAGATAAGCAATTTTTCAGCGATTAATGTTCCTTCGTTAGTTTCCAATGAAAAACCATTGCTATCATAAGAAACATGACTTGCTTGCGTATTATTAAGTACCCTAATACCTTCTTTTTCAAAGCACTCTGCCAGTTTTTCACCTAATAACGGATCTTCAGCATATAAAAGGGTATGTCTGGCTAGAATTGTCACACGGCTACCTAAACGGGCATAAGCTTGCGCAATTTCCAGAGCAACAACGGAGGAGCCGATGACAACTAGACTACTCGGTAACTCTTCTGCAAATAAGGCTTCTGTTGATGTCCAATAAGGTGTATCAACTAAACCCTTAATTGGCGGAATGCTTGGTGTAGAGCCTGTTGCAATTAAAATGCGATCTGCAACCAGCTCTTCTTCACTACCATCAGACTTGTGAACTAGCAAGGTATTTTGATTTTTAAAACGTGCATAACCTTTAAGTAAAGATAGCGCGGGATTACTCTCTAAAATACGTTGATATTTAGCATCGCGTAGTTCTTCGACGCGAGCGTTTTGCTGATGTGCTAATAAGGAGCGGCTAAGTTGTGGCTGAATATTTTCTAAACCATCAAACGGGTTAGTACGTTGCTGATGCGCTAATTGCGCAGCACGGATCAATATTTTTGAAGGAACACAGCCGACATTTACACAGCAACCTCCGATTACATCGGCTCCTTCAATGATAGTAACTCTTGCTCCGCCTTCTGCTGCTTTAATCGCACTGGCAAAGGCCCCTGAACCACTACCAATAATGGCTACATGTAATTGTTCTGGCTGGATGTCATTTGGCGAGCAACAACTATTCGTTGACATATTTTATTCATCTTAAAAAGTTAAGCGGTACAAGTTTCATCATCACAGCGTTTATTCGCAGGAGAAACCATGTCCCAAATTGATACAGCAACCATTAGTCCTAGCCCCGTATAAGTAACGTATGAACTCCACCCGTACTGGAACCAAGGGTATAAAGAGAGTAAAACCAAAATGGGGCCAATTGAACCGATAAAACTACGGTGCCATTGACGATGGCTAAACCAGCCTAAGATATTCATTACCAGCGCTAATACTGCAAACAGTGGTAACAACGTATTGATAAATACCCCTTCCCACTGACTAAGAAATCCCATCCCAATTGCCGCACCAAGACTAGCTATCGCGGGAAAACACATGGCGCATCCCATTGCCGAAACAAGTGCACCTATAGAGCCTGCTTTATCTCCGATACGCGTAACTAGTTCTAAGGGGCTAAATATTACTTATTTTCACTTTTTAAATTTGAAGGGTAGCCAGCGTTGGTAGTCGCTGCAATTAATGCATTGATGTTGGTTTTAGTGTCATCAAAAGAAACAACAGCTAGCTTAGGCTTGTAGGTAACTTTCGCATTTTCAACGCCATCAACATTTTCTAATGACTTTTTAACTGTGATTGGACATGTCGCACAGTTCATCGTTGGCACTTCCAGTGTAACTGTTTTTACTTCAGCAAAAGCACCAAAACTAGAAAGTGAAAGCAGTGCGGTTAATAATAATTTTTTCATAATTAGCTCCAAATTTTAAAATGTTATAAATTTCTTGATCTGTATATTAAGCAAACAAAAGTATCCAATAATTACTGGTCACTAAAATTGTCGCAACTATAGCGCTCAGCCAGAAAATGACTTTTCGTTGTTGCTGTTTCTTAGGAATTGCACAGGCCGTTCCCGGCTCACACTCTTCTACAGGACGGTAAATTTTCCAACCTGAGTAACCAAACAACAACACTACAAATGCGATAAATAATGGCCTATAGGGTTCAAATGCAGTTAAATTACCAATCCATGAGCCACTTACCCCAAGTAATAACAGGAGCAAAGGACCTACACAGCATACGCCTGCGCCTAATGCTGCTATGATGCCTCCTATCATTGGAAGGTTTGATTCTTTTTGATTCATATAGATACCTCATTAGATAATGCAAGTGTATTGCATGTACCTAAGTACGGAGTCAAGGGTGATTTATAAAAAATTTATCTTTGATAATCTGCTACGACAGATACGGGGAATAAGCTAACTTGAATTAAGGCGCAGAAGTAAAATTGGATATGCTGTTTTAGTGGGAAATGGTAGTTAAGTGAATCATTTACTTCGGTTGCAACGAATCAATTATTGGGCAGTGGCTATCGTCATCATTATTTTGGCATTGTCCTAAATGTTCTTCCAAAGCGTGTTCTAACAACAACAAGTCAGCCATCTTTTTTTGTACTGCGATCAGTTTTTTATTAGCTAATTCTTGTACTTTACTACATGGACTATCGTTTAACGCAAGTAACCCTTCAATCTCATTTAGCGTAAAACCTAATTCTTGAGAACGCTTGATAAAATGTATTCTATTTACCGTTTCTTTCGGGTAATGTCTATAGCCCTGCATAGGCTTTGGTGGTTGTTTAATTAAGCCTTTGCGTTCATAAAAGCGAATTGTTTCGACATTTACACTCAGTTCTTTAGCCAACATACTTATGGTTCGTTTAGACACGTTATCAATTACCTTACTGACTTTTTGTTTACTTACTTTATATCTAATTAAAGTGACCATCAATGAATACCAGTTTAAACATCGCTAATTGATTTTGTTTTTTCTTCTATTAAATAAGTAAAGTTACCGTTGTTACAACAATATTAAACCACAACAATGTATGGTTTATCCTTTTTCATTATCAAAGTCCAAATTAGTGTTATTACATGCAGTTCTACATGAGTATGCCCCAATGGATCCAATGAAACCGAATCATTCTATCTAAAACCATTTACCATAATGTACCTTTATGCGCAGAATGCGCGGTTCCCTAGTGAGGACTTGAAGAGACCATCCCAGATTCTGTGTAACTGACGTTTAGATTAAATACTTACACAAAATTTAGGAAGGTCTCCCAGATTCTTATCAAAGACTTCATCATCTATTATTCGCCAAACGGCAACTTGCTGATGGTCTTTGGTGGTGACTAGATTTAAAGTTTGTTCAATCATTGCTTGAGGTCTCATATCCTTATGATGTTTATTTGCTTCAAACCCAGTTACTTTACACTTAGCGGTTTAATTAAGCTACTTACTTGAGCTATTTGCTTCAGTTATTAGGCTTGGCTACTTACTCAACTTCAATATTCTAAAGGCGCCCTGAATAACTAAAGCAAATACGATGCTACCAATAATCAAATCAGGCGTACTAGAGTGTAACCAATTAACCAAAATCCCTGCAACAATTACCCCTAAATTGATAATCACATCGTTTGAAGTGAAAATCATACTGGCTTGCATATGGGCTTCTTCTTCTTTGCTTTTCGATTTTTGTAGTAAATAGAGGCAAATCAAGTTTGCAATTAGCGCAAGAATCGATATGACTATCATGGTAGAAAAGTCAGGTAACTGCTCATTGCCAAAGAAACGTCTTAGTACTTCTAAAAAACCAAGAATCGCTAGCGTAATTTGAAAATATCCGGCAATTCTAGCAATCCGTTTTTTCTTAATGACCGTTCCACCGACCGCAAATAAGCTAATTCCGTACACGAAGCTATCTGCTAACATATCTAAGCTGTCGGCGACCAACCCCATCGAACGAGAAATCAGTCCCGTGCTCATTTCAATAATAAAGAAAGCAAAGTTAATGACCAGCACTATCCATAGTAGCTTTCTTTGCTCAGCATCTTTTTTGTGACTAGAGTCAGCATCAATTTTAAAATTATTGTTGGGATCAGAGGGGTCAATGGTTTCGGTCGAGAGTAGGGTGTCTCCTAATTTTAGGTCATGAATAGCAGTCTCTATCCCTTCTATATTGTCATGATGAAACACAGTTAATTGACGGTTAGGAATGTCGAACTCAAGATGTTCAATATTCGAGTGGCCCTCTAATTTCATTCGGATTAGGTTTTCCTCCGAAGGGCAGTCCATCTTCGATATTTTAAAAGTTGTTTTATTCATAGCTACATTTATATCCGGGTGGTGGTTCAAAAAGTAGGCTGAAAAAAAACAGGCTGAGAAATTGATAAATAGTGAAATGCAAATGACACTATACATCAAATGCCCAGCCTGTCTAAGTGACAATATAAAGAAAAATGGTTTCAAAAGCTATACCCGAGGGGCACTATCAAAACAGGTCTCTTAATCAATTAATAGTCTATAGTCAGCTGAATGTAAAAATGTTATGGATTTAAACGCGCTACTGGTATAAATTTTACTTGCGTGCTGCGTTCCCAGAGGCTGCGCAAAATTCATCCCAGTAGTGCTATGACATTTTTAGAGTGTATCGACTATATAAGGGTAAGACTTTTTAACGCTGTCTCTTGTTTTTTTTCTAAGGCTGTGAATTTTTTCAATAGTTGGCTGAGTCTGTGACACTGTATTTTCCTTTTGTTATTATCAATAAAGAATTTATGGATTATTCAATGTCTCTATAATAATGGCTCTACGCAGAGCTTTTAAGTATTGAGTTTTAAGACCTAAAATGAGTGAGTACCTATACCAGTCATACATTACCTTCCAGTTCACATTTTATAAACATACTCAAGTATAAAAAGTATTTTTCCGTATAGAGTGAATACGACGCTAGTTCATTTTGTTTGTGATAATCGGCATCAATGTGCTTATTTATTACGCTTACTTTCTAAAAATATCATGTCAATTATAATCAATGCGACACCGACACAGACACCTATATCTGCAACATTGAAAATAGGATAATTCCAGATATCAGCATAATGCACATGGATAAAGTCAACCACTTTACCAATTCTTAAACGATCGATTAAGTTGCCAATCGCACCACCAAGCATTAAGGCCAACCCCATAGATAATAGCTTGGCTGCACGTGGCGCTTTGATTAAATAAACCGTTAAAAAGATAGCCATTACAAAAGCTAAGCCTGAGAAAAACCATTTCTGCCAACCGCCAGCGTTGGCTAAAAAGCTAAATGCTGCCCCATAGTTATAAGCGAGAGTCCAGTTGAGAAATGGTTCAATGACCGGTACGGGGTCATTGAACGCTAATGTGGTTTGGGCCAACCACTTAGTCCATTGATCAAGTATTAATACCATTATCGCCAACAAATACCAGATAAAAGCGCGACTGCCATTGGCAACCATTTTTGGCATTTTGTCCAACTTATCTTTAGGTGTTATTGAGTTGCCTGAAGTCACGTACATAGCTTTAGGCGTATGATTTATGGTTTTAGAGTCAATCGATTGATGAGTACTACTCACAGCTATAGGTACCTTCTTGTCAGCAATATTAGTACTAGCCGATTCAACGCTATTCAATTTAGTACTATCTAATCTGTCGGTAGATTCAGTCATAGTTGTTTCCTTTATCTATGTTTATACAATGAACAATGTTAAACGTATATGTTTTTGGTATACGATTATTAATCGCGCCACTTTCATAAACGGCTCCACTTACCGCTCTGGTATTATGAAACTTACGGTAATAATTTTTTATTAGGGAATCTGTTGATTGATTTCAACATTGGCCTGATTTTGATCGGCACTAATGACCACAGGGTTGCCAGACAAGTCGCCT
>NZ_JAPEHS010000110.1:0-6442 GCF_028823565.1 Psychrobacter sp. A3 | reverse complement strand
TTTGGGCTGATCATTCACCCACCGATGCTGTATATGGGCTATGTGGGCTTAGCGGTGCCATTTGCTTTTTGTATGGCGGCATTGTGGGAAGGGCGTTTGGATGCAGTATGGACACGTTGGTCTCGTCCATGGGCGCTAGCGGCTTGGGGGTTTTTGACCGTTGGTATCGCTCTTGGCTCTTGGTGGGCGTATTATGAGCTTGGCTGGGGCGGCTGGTGGTTTTGGGATCCTGTAGAAAACGCCTCACTCATGCCGTGGCTGGCTGGTACGGCTTTGCTGCATTCGCTGGCGGTGACCGAAAAACGCGGGGTCTTTAAGGCTTGGACGATCATGCTGGCTATTTTTGCCTTTGCGCTGAGCTTGCTTGGTACTTTTTTGGTGCGCTCAGGAGTGATTACCTCCGTGCACTCATTTGCTGCCGACCCCACGCGCGGGCTGGTGGTTTTGATGATTCTTGGTATCGTTGTGGGCGGCGGCCTGTTGATGTTTGCGGTGCGCGGTTGGCGCTTGACGGTTGAGAGTCAGTATCAGCTGATCTCACGAGAGTCGTTTTTGGTGATTAACAACGTTATTATTTTAATTGCTACCTTGGTGGTATTGCTGGGTACGCTATATCCGATTATCGCTGACTCCTTTAACTTCGGTCAGGTCTCTGTCGGCCCTCCGTACTTCAACGCGCTGTTTGTGCCACTGACGTGGCTGCTGCTCATCGCGATGGGTATGGGCTCAAACATTCGCTGGAAAAAAGACAGCCGCCCACTCTTGGGCGCTGGCATGGTGATTGCCGCAAGTAGTCTGGTACTGGCTGCGATTATCACCTACTTTGCTAGCCCCTCTGCTATGCTCAATATTGGCGTGACATTGGCGATTAGTTTTTGGGTGTTGTTTTGGATGGTCGTTGATTTCAAGGATAAAACTAAAAACGCCCCAAGTCGTCTGCAGGGGCTGCGCCAGCTGCGTCTGAGCTATTGGGGGCAACAAACCGCGCATATTGGTGTCATCATTGCTGTCATTGGTGTGGCCTTTACCAGCACGCTCAGCATCGAGCGTGATGTTGCACTAGGGCCAAACGAGAGCGTCCATGTCCAAGGCTATGACTTTACGGTTAAGGACTTTCGCGAAGTCAAAGGCAGTAACTTTGATGCTACTCAAGCTGAAGTATTGGTCAGCAAAGATGGGCGCGATGTCACAACTTTGTATCCTGAAAAACGTAACTACATCATCAGTATGATGCCAATGACCGAAGCTGCCGTTGATGCTAGCCTCATGCGTGACGTCTATGTGGCGCTTGGTGAGCCTATCGCCGCTGACAGTAACGAATGGGCAATTCGTATCTATGTGAAGCCACTGATTCGCTGGATATGGCTAGGCGCAATCATCATGGCGTTAGGTGCGCTGCTCAGTATGCTTGATAAGCGTTATCGTTTTAATAAAGACAAGACACCTGCGAAAGTCGCTGCCAAAAAATCAGGCTTTGCCACGGTTGCCGACTTGGACACACCAGCACCAAAGAGAGGGGCGTAAACACATGAGCTCATCCAATCATTCCTCTGAAAATAGCACCCAAAAAACCTCTGTACAGGGGTCTAAAACCATGAACAAAAAGCAGCTAAAAGTATGGTTCTTGATTCCGCTGATTGTGTTTATCGGCTTACTCGTTATGCTGTATATGCGTCTGGGTAAGCCCACAGATATCGTGACCAATACGGCGCTTGAGCGTCCGGTGCCGCCTTTTGAGTTGCCGTTATTGTCAGACACCAGCCGTATCATGACCAACGACAATTTGCCCGATCAGCCGTTTTTGCTCAATGTCTGGGGCTCTTGGTGCCCAACTTGTATCATCGAGCATCCTTTTTTGATGCAGCTAGAGGAGCGCGGTGTCAACTTAGTGGGCGTCAACTACAAAGACGATATCGGTGATGCGCTCAGCTATCTCAACCGCGGCGGCGATCCGTTTTCGATGTCTATTCAAGATTTATCTGGTCAATTTGCTTTGGATTTGGGGTTGACCGGTGCGCCTGAGACCTTTGTGGTCGATGGGAAGGGTGTTATTCGCCAGCATATTATTGGGGAAGTAAACGAGAGCAATTGGCAAAGCCGTATCACCCCTTGTCTTATGGTGCTCAATGACGCCAATGATAAAAACATCAGCCCAGATCCAGCTCAGGTTGCGGAGGCATGTAAATGATGGCTAATCACTTATCTACCCTGATACTGAAGCTAGCCGGCGTTGTCCTAGCGTGCTTGCTCAGTAGCATAAGTTACGCGGCGATAGAGGTATATGATTTTGACTCTGCACAACAAGAAGCCCAATATCGAGGGCTAATCGAAGAGCTGCGTTGCCCGAAATGTCAAAACCAAAACTTGGCCGGCTCTGATGCGCCGATCGCTCAAGATTTAAAGCAAAAAACCTACGATATGGTAAAAGACGGTCGTAGTGATGGTGAGATTCGCGCTTATATGCAAGAGCGCTACGGCGATTTTATCAGCTACAAGCCGCCTGTACGTCCATCGACATGGATTTTATGGTTTTTTCCGCCATTGCTACTGATCGTATTATTGATAGGGTGGTTTTGGCAAAGCCGTCGCCGCCAGCTGGTAGCGAGCGGTCAGAGTAGAGTAACGGTAGATAATACCGCCTCGGAGCTGACTGCCGCCGAAAAAGCCGAACTTGATCGTCTGCTATCGCGTGCCAATAGCACCGATAATGACGCTCATGACACCACAAGCCCCGAGGACAAAAAATGACCATATTCTCTACTGCTGGCTTATTTATTGCTCTAAGCTTACTGACTGCCTTACTCCTTGCTGTTATTGCCATCATGCCATGGCTGCGCGCCACGCGTACATCAGGCACTTCTGTGGACAACCAGCTACTAGATATCAACGTGGCGGTGTTTCGCGAGCGTCTGGCAGAGCTACAAACAGACAAAGACAGTGGCACCATCGATGATGCTCACTACCAAAATCAAAAGCTCGAGCTTGAGCGGCAACTATTGGATGCCCAGCGTGAAGTCACGCCGATGGTCACCCCTGGTATCAAAAGCCGCCTGATCCTCATGGTTTGGGTGCCTGTATTGGCTGCGCTGGCGTATTTGATGGTGGGTGACCGAACGCCTGTGTTTGAGCTGTGGACGGCTGAAGACAAGGTTGGAAAAGTCGCTGATGACTTGTTGACTGGCAAAATCGATCAGCCACCTGTATGGGCAATTGAAAACGGCCAGCAGCTTATCAGCGCGATGCAGACCAATGTCTATCGTCATGCTGATGACCCCAATCGCTGGATGCGTTTATCTGAGCTGTTTTTGTCATTAGAGGCGACAGACTCGGCGCTAGAGGCATTGTCACGTGCTTATCGCTTATCGCCTGATAACGAGGAGATTGCGACGACCTATGCACAGATCAGCTTCTTTGCCAATAAAGGCCAACTAGACGCCACCAGTCGCCGCATCTTGCAGGACGTGCTGGCCAAAAACCCAAGCCACGAAGGCGCGCAAATGCTGATGGCCATGGGTGAGGCGCGTAGTAATAACTTTGAGGAGGCGCAAGGCTGGATTAAACGTCTGCGGAGCAGTATCGCGGCCAAACCTGGCGACCATACAAAAGCCTTAGCCAGCCTAGATGAGCTCAGCGCCAATGTCAGCGCGCAGCAGCAGCAAGCCTCAGAAGGGGTAGAGGTAAGCATTAGAATCAGCGCTAGCCTGTTGCCACTTGTCAAGGCAGACGATGTACTTTTTGTGGCGATACGTGATGTCAACGGTGGGCCGCCATTTGCCGCCAAGCGCTTACCGATCAGCGTGATCAAACAAGGCGAGGCCACTATCAGTCTAAGCGATCTCGATGCGATGATGCCTGAACGCACCTTGCAATCGGCGCGTGCAGACAAGGTACAGCTGGCGGTGATCGCTCGTATCAGTCATAGCGGCACCGCGGCGGCTGAGTCAGGCGACTTGTCTGGCAACCCTGTGGTCATTAGTGCCGATCAAAATCAGGCCAATATTGAAATCAATCAACAAATTCCCTAGTATTTATAACGGTTGTTAGTAGCGACTATTACCCACTCAGTAAGCGCGCTGTCGTCGTCACAGCAGCGCGCAACTGCATTATATGAACAGAGAAGTCATTGCGACTTTTTACTGTAGATAATGAAAATACTTGAGCTTTGTCAAGCCACAAGGTAAGGTAGCTTAGCAACCAACCAATCCCTAAGTATTTATTAGTCCCAAAATCCTACCTATTAAGGAGAGTTGTGTAATGATGCGTATTATTTTGCTAGGTCCACCAGGCGCCGGTAAAGGTACCCAAGCCCAGTTTATTTCTAAAGAGTATGACATTCCGCAGATCTCAACTGGCGATATGTTGCGAGCAGCAATCAAAGAAGGCAGTGAGCTTGGCAAACAAGCCAAAGACATCATGAATGCTGGTGGTTTGGTATCTGACGACCTTATCATTAACCTAGTGAAAGAACGTATCGCTAAGCCTGACTGTGCCAATGGTTGTATCTTAGATGGTTTTCCACGTACGATTCCACAAGCGCAAGCGCTGGCTGATGCGGATGTTGCAATCGACCATGTCATCGAAATCAGCGTACCTGATGACGAAATCGTCAAGCGTTTGTCTGGCCGTCGCCAGCACCCAGGCTCAGGCCGTGTTTACCACGTCGATCACAATCCGCCAAAGGTCGAAGGTATCGATGATGTAACGGGTGAAGCGCTGATCCAGCGTGAGGACGATCAAGAGTCAACCATTCGTGATCGCCTAGCGACGTATCATCAGCAAACCTCAGCGCTGGTAGATTTTTATCAAAACAAAGCGGCTGAAGGTGGTGATGCGCCGAAATACGATAAGTTTGACGGCACGCAAGCGATTGATGATGTCAAACAACAAATCTTAACGGCGCTAAAGGGTTAATCTTGTTATAAGATAACCGATGCCGTGATTGAAAGCCCTGTTTCTTAGCAGGGTTTTTTTGTGGCTGATACGCATTCATATAGCCATGCCCGCACAACCCTGCCCACACACAACCATACTCATAAAAAAACCGCTTACCTATGACAAGTAAGCGGCTTTTAATATGCATTTTGCACAACAGCTTTCTGCTTTAGCAGCTTACTGCTTATGCATTACCTTGCGCATCAACTTGTGCTTGCTGCTGGCTTTGTGCGTAGGCTTGGTCAAAGTTTACAGGAGCGAGCAGTAACTGCGGGAAGCTACCACGTGTGACGATGTCGCTGATGACTTCGCGTGCATAGGGGAATAGCACATTTGGGCAATAAGCGCCTAGAATTTGACCGATTTGGTCTTCTGGAATGTCTTTTAATAAGAAAATACCCGCTTGATGCACCTCAGCGATAAATGCAGCTTCGCCTGCGTTTTTTGCAGTCACGCTGACGGTCAAGACGATTTGATAATGATCGTCGTCTAGCTTTTCTGCGTTGCTAGAGAGATTGATGTCAAGCTCTGGGTTCCACTCTTTGGTAAATACGCTCGCGCCTGGCACCTCAAGTGACATGTCTTTTACATAAATGCGCTCTAGTGCCAATTGTGGTTGTGCTTGTTCTTCAGCCATGATAATTCCTCTAAAATTAGATCAAATGATTGGGCAAGTTATGATTAAAAATACTACAACAAAAGCTTCGTCATAAAAGCCTTATGGTAATAGTGGCCAAGATTGAATCAAAAAGACCAATCTCGCCGTTTTATCACACGCATTGCATAACACCGTGTTTTATTTTGCCGCTGCTTATCATTACACAGCTGATGACAAACCGCAAAACAAGGTTGCAAAAAACTTGTAAATTAACCAGCCAATAGCTCGTCAAGCTTGCCTTGTTGGTTCAGTTGATTGAGCTCATCAAAACCGCCGACAAAGGTATCACCCACAAAAATCTGTGGCACGGTGCGATAGTTATTGGTCTTTTGCATCAATGCGCGGCGCTCTTCGCTCGTCATATCGTGCATACCAATTTCTTCATAATCGACGCCTTTGGTTTTTAGTAGTTGTTTGGCGTTAGAGCAGTACGGGCAGATAGGCGTGGTATAAACTTTGACAGATACAGTCATGATAAATCCTTATTGGTCAGTATGGTCGTCAGTAATGACTTTATTATAAAAAACTACGCATAAAAAATATGAATAAAAAGTAGAATGCTTAACAGACCCTAGTGATTATAAAAAATACGATAAAAAATCATGTGATAAAAATGATGATTATCAGTTACTCACAAGTAAACGTGCGAGGTATTGGGTCGGGCTTATTAGTACAGTGGGGATGTGTCAGGCAAATTCAAGCGGGATGGGCCAAAAAGGCGCTGCAGTGATATAACTATAATCGATTCTAAACAAAAAAGTCATGTGTTTACTAACCAGCAAGGCCGCTAAAATTTCACTTGCGTGCTGCGTTCCCAGAGGCTGCGCAACCTACGTTTAAAAATAGCATCCC
>NZ_JAPEHS010000010.1:0-48462 GCF_028823565.1 Psychrobacter sp. A3 | reverse complement strand
CGTTTAAATCCATAACAGTTTTACATTCAGCTAACTATATATAAAAAATACAAAATATGAGAAGGCAGGTTCTAATAGATAAAAACAATACAGACTTTTGCCTAGAAACGCACGCTAATATTACTAAATTGTAACGCTTTGTGTTATAAATATCATACGCGTTTATCCTTATTTTACCCATTAAATAAAGGGACTTTTATGTCATCTACTCATAGCAATCATCGCAGTCGACAGTCTGGTTGTAGGTCGCAGCTGCATGAGGTAACTGCGCCTGTGGCGATTTATCATAAAAACAAACATCGAAATTTATCACGTACACTGACGGCGACCGGTTGTGCGCTGCTGCTTGGTGGTACGTCATTGGTATTGATGGGCTGTCAGACAAGCGCTGGCGTCTCCTCAGGCGCGGTATCAGATGCGCTCATCGACTTTGAGGTCGCAGACGGCGCAGTAAACCAAGCACAGGGCCGCGTCTTTACTGACCGTTTACAAGCCAGCTCTGCGCGCTATGAGCAACTGTTTGACCAGCAGAGCTATCCCAATACGGAGACTCAGGCAAAGACACGTTTGCTTGCGGCCATTCGTCAGCATCTCGCTAGTGAGTACGTGGCCGTCGCGCAGGCCAATTATCATATGGCACCCTTTATCGATCCAGACAGTATCGATGCTGGCGCGAGCAGTCTGCTAAGAACCATCATCGAAACTTATGCGTATCAAGAAGAGCACGCGATAGACGACGAGGCTGCTGATTATAATAGTGAGTTTGCTGACAGGAGTTTTGCTGACGATGCAGATGAAGCGTTTGCTGATGATGAGTATAGCGCCAATACTAAAGACGATGGGTTGATACCGGGCGTGCAAGATGTCAAACCCAAGGCATTATTAAAGAGCTATGAAGCCATGCAAGCCGCCAAGCAGCAGCCAGTGGCGAGCGATGACAAACCGATGCCAACTACCGGCGTCATTGGTCAGATGCTTGCTATGTTGCATCGCACACCTGAGCAAATCGCTGCGACCAACGCCTATCAATATCAGCATTTGACATTTAATAGCGTCAGCCAATTCAGGCCCAAACAGCGCCAGCTACGTAGCGTCTATAGTTATGACTATGTCAGCCCAACGCTTAGCTCATCCATACAGATACCGCTTGCACTGGATTTTAATGACAGTCGTATCACGGTAGACCCATCGGCCATCATGCCGATTGTAGCGCTGGCCAGTCCTGAAAATACCCCGCTGCCTCAGGAGATGGCCTCTCATACGGTCAGCTTTGGTCTGCCTAAGGGCATCACCGAGCAGCTGCCGCCTACGGTATTGTATGATGCTGCGCTTGCTGCGATACAGAAGAGTATGGCCGAGCTGGCACCAGAGTATTTCAGCGCCGTTGATATACGTAATGACGCATTTGCCAAAGAAGTGGGGGCCAGCCATGCTGTCAAGTTATATATCGGTAGTAAGCAAGGCGGTGAGCTGGTCGGCAAAATCCTAAAATATATGACCCAGTCACTACAAGAGCATGTCGATGCCAATCCGTCACAGTATCCTGATGGAGCGATGCTAAAAGCTGCACTTGCTAAGGCGCAGCTATACCATAAAGGCTATCAAAGCGCGGATGTCGGCGCACTGCTACAGCTGATTGAAGCGATCGGTCCCATCTCCTTTAATCAAACAAACTACTACTATTTGGATCGCGCAAATCAGCTACTGGCCAAGCAGCAACGGCTAAATGTCGGTAGCGATTTGATGGGTGCGACCACCAGCGTACTCAACCAAGTGCGTTATGATAAAGCCAGCTTTAACGACCATGCGCTCACGCCTTTATTGGCCGAGTCTTTTGGGGCAAATGCCAAGCCTGCCATCGACGGCAACGCGTGGCTTGCGAAGATACGCCAACAAAAAGAAAGACTGCAAAGCGCTCGTTATGCACGCTATGACTACGAGTATGATGATGAAGATCGTTATGATGTTGATAATACTGATGAAGAGAGTGGCGTTTATGACAGTGGTAATAGTGAGGACTGGAACGACAACGATGAGGCATTGTATGACGATGCGGCCAAGTATGGCATCGATAGCAAGCTAGCGGATCAGTAGGTCTGTCTTGTTAACTCTCCCTATTAAGGATAAAAAATGAAAAAAAACCAGCAAACTCATACCAGCCGCCCGCCACGTGCATCTACTATTATCAATGGTCATGCGGTATTTGCCAGCGCGCTTGTCGCAGGCGCGGCGTTATTGACAGGGTGTCAATCGACCAGCCTTGGACAGTCTAATGCTATGACGGCTACCCAAACCTCAGTAGCTGCCAAAACAGCCGTCGCAAGCGCGCTACAAGCGCAGCGTCGCCAGTCCTTTCGTTATCATAGCAACCTTGAGATTAGTAATAAGCAGCAGTTTGACGGTATAACGGCTCAAAGCACTACCAACAATGGTGCTAACAACCCAGTCACTACTGATGATATCTATCAATACTGCGAAGATACGCATGACGAGGCCTATGCGGCATTATTGGCGCAGGCAGAAGGACAAAAGCAAGATATATCGGCGACAACATATGACGCTCAGCGTGCGACCATCAAACAATCCTATCTAGCCTGTACGGATGCCTATCAAGCATGGCAAGACAGCCAATACGACAGTGAGGTAAGTGTGCCTGCTGATTATCAAAAGTTGTTTGATAATTATGACGCGCAGCCAACCGCGGAGGGTATCAAAAAAGCAAAGCTACTCGATGCCTATCTCCTAAAACCGTTGTCTATCAACGCCCAAGGCGTGTATCAGCCGATGGCGGGCAAAGCGACCATGCTTGCCAGTGCCCAATACCAAGCGCGTAATCATCAAAGCAGCCTCAACCAACCGGTCTATATCGATTTTAAAAACGGTGATATTTATCTATGGGCGGACAATTTTGCGATGATTAACTCAAAGCTATTGGATGACAAACTTGGCACGACATGGCAAAACAAATGGCTCAAAGTCACGCTGGACGATGGCACGTTACCCAAAGGCTTTGGCAAAGCAGTGATCACCCATCATTTTGCCGCGCTCGATGCCGCATTTGCCGCAGCGCCAGCAAGTCAGTTTGAGTACGTCGCGGCCACGTCTTTGACTGCGCTATCTCCTAAGCTGCCAGCGCACCAGATGCCCGCAATGCTGGCAAGTGAGCAAGTGATCCGCCGTACTCAAAGCGCGACCAGTCACGAGCAGTCATATCAAGAGTATATGCGTGGTTTTTATGAGCAGATAAGCGAGCAGTATCCAGAGCTTGTCAATGACAGTGCTGATGGTACTGACAGTGCTTCTGATATAGCACCTGACATTTTTACCAGTAAGGCCTTGGTACAGCAAGTACTGACAATAATCAAAAACAGTATAGACGCCGCTGATGATACGGTCGCCAGCCGTACAGTAGATACTGGTGCAGAGACGCCAAACGTACAAACGCTATACGGCATTGATAAACGTGGCCGTCTCATCTGGCAGCATCTGCGGCGTGAGTTTCCTAGCGAGACCAATCAGCATAAAGGCGTCGTGATAGATGCCATGCAGCAATATTCTGCTATTCGTCCAAAAGACGCTGCATTTCCCAACTTACCAAGCGATGTACAAGTACCAAATGCGCGCAATAGTGTTGATGCGCGCGAGTATGGTCGCGAGCTGATGCAGTACTATCGCGATGGTAATGGCACGGCGATAGGCAAGATGATATTTAAGGCGCTACCGCTGTCGCAAGAGCGTTTGGGCGGTACTGATTAAAAGGTATTGAGCTATCATCAGAATTATACAAAAAAGCGCATCGTGATAACGGTGCGCTTTTTCTGAGTGGTGTAGCGGGCAGTAATAACTACTACATGCCTTGATGCTGATGCGGTTGGCCATGCTGACCTTTTGGCATTTTTGCCATTCTCTCGTTTTGCAGTTTGGCAAGTTTGGCGCGTTGCTCCGGCGTTAGCACTTGCGCGATGGCGTGCTGGGTCTGAGCATGCTCAATAAAACGCTGCTTGACTTTAGCCGCTTGCTGATCCGCTAGGCGGTTAAGCGCGGCCGTATTCAACGTGCTGGCAGTGGTCAATGCCTGCATTTGTTGGTGCATCTGCGCCCGTTCTGCTTTGTGTTGCGCGCGCTCAGTTTTACGGTCGCCATGTTTGGCCTCCATGATGGCTTTGATTTGTGCTTGCTGCGTGGCACTCAAATCTAGCTGTGACAGTGGGCCTGGCATGCCGCCTTTCATATCGCCTTTATGCATGCCACCTTTGTGCATACCTTCTTTCATGCCGCCTTGATGATGCTTTTGCATTTTGCTGGTGGTAGGTGCGGTGTCAGTCGTTGCATTGACACTGGTGCAGGCGGTGACAGCAAATACACTAGAGGCGGCCAATACTGTGCCCATAAGTAGTTTTTTCATCATACAATCCTTTTATAATTTGAGTAAATAAACAATAAATACCTTATCTTGCCAGTATGGCGATAAGTGCGACAAGTGATTGATAGATGCTATCTTATGACAGTTAAAGGTTGCGATACTTTATGAAGTATTAAGAAAGGTAACGTTTATGGCGTTATGATAAGTCCATGCCTGATAATATAGGCAACAAAGCGACCTTAGGCTTAAGGAGACAGCAGTGCCAAACATACTACTCGGCGATGATGACGAAGAGTTGACCCAGTTATTACAAGAATACTTGCAAAATCATGATATCGATTGTGACTGCGTGCACGATGGTGAAGCGGTCATGCAAAGACTCAAAAACACCAGCACTGCCACCGCTTATGATTTGCTGGTACTCGATATCATGATGCCCAAAATCGATGGGCTCAGTGTGCTGCGGCAACTGCCGGCCATCAGTGATATTCCGGTCATTATGCTGACGGCAAAAGGCGAGGAGATTGATCGTATCATTGGGCTTGAGCTTGGCGCGGATGATTATATTACCAAGCCTTGCAATCCCCGTGAGCTGTTGGCACGTATCAATGCGGTGATAAAACGCACCCGTCTTAGTGCTTTTGATAGTACGTTAGAGCACATGCCGTTACCTGAGAGCCGATTACATTTGGATCAAAACCAGCGACTCTGTCAGATAGACGGGACAGAGCTACAAGTGACAGGCACAGAGTTTGACTTGTTGCTCGCCTTGCTCAAGCAAAAAGGTGAGGTGGTGAGTAAAGCGTGGCTATCAGAGCATGTGTTGCAGCGTGAGCTACAGCCCTTCGACCGCAGCCTTGATGTGCATGTCTCGCGGCTGCGCAAAAAACTCCAACCTTTTCATGATGAGCCGATCAAAGCGATTCGTGGAAAAGGCTATCAGCTGGTACTATAATGACATATTCCGCAAATACTTCTACCTTTCGACCCAGAATCACGCTGTTTTGGCGGCTGTTTTTGAGTCTACTATTGACGATCTTACTCACCTCTATTTTGTCCATCGTGGTAGAGCGGATACTGGTTGAAAGAGCGCTGACCGCGCGTATGGACGTGCAGATTGAGCAGTTGTTGATTAAACGCAATGAGCTGGCTGCCGCGTTGCAAGCGGGCGATTTTGCATCAGTCAGGCAGATGTACCGTGATGATCGGCGGCTGATGAGTCAAATCAGAGTCTATAACGAGCAAGGCGCTATTATCTTTCCGCGTTATCGAGACCAAGCGGACCGTCAAGACGGCAGGCAAGTTATGCCGCGTGCGCCCATGCATCCGATGCCATCAATACCTGCCATGCCTGCTATGCCAAATGTGGCCGCTGCACCCGCCTTAGATCATCACCGCTCTGACGATACTGCCAGTATGCCAAACAATACTCGCAATCCTTATTGGCAATCGATGATGTCTCAGCGCACGATAGCAGACCCCGAGATGCGCCCTGAGCTGGCGGATAAGACCGTCGCGCTGCCAGATGGTCAGTCTGTCATTATACAGCTGCGTCCGCACCTGCGTTTTGCCGATGTCGTCGCGCTGCAACGGAATAATTTTTCGGTACGTTTGCTGCTAATTATCTTCTTTAGTGTCTTGGTCTGTGTTTGGCTTAGCCGTACCTTGACCCAGCGTATGCGCCGCGTCCAACATGCGGTACATCGCATGATTGCTGGCGATTATCAGGCGGATACCCAGCTGGCAAAAATGGGCGATGATGAGCTGGGTCTATTGGCAAAAGACGTGGCCAAGCTATCAAGGCGGCTGGCTGAGAGTGAGCTGGCGCGCAAGCAAATGCTTAGTGATATCTCGCATGAGCTACGCTCGCCCTTAGCGCGCCTTGATGTGGCAACCGAGCTGACGCGAGATTTTGCCCCCAATGCCAATCGCTACCTCGACCGTATCGACAAAGAGTCTGCGCGGATGAATGAGCTGATCGAACAAATCATTCATATCCAGTCGCTGCAGATGCAGCAATACACCATTGATAATGTAGAAAATGACTGGGTTGATATCTCCGAAATTATTAGTGAGATTGGACAAGATGTTTGTTTTGAATTTCAGCACAAAAACGTCCATTGGCACTGGCAGCCACCAACCCTAAATTCGACGGTAAAGGGCAACCAAGAACAGTTACATAGTGCGCTTGAAAACGTCATTCGTAATGCTTTTATGCACACAGCAGCTGATTCAACGGTTATGGCTGAGATTAAACCAGCAAAGATAGATGGCAAAAGACCTGCCATTCAAATCCGCATCATAGACGAGGGCGGCGGCGTTGCAGAGCAAGACTTGCAGCGTATTTTTCAGCCCTTTGTACGGCTAGACTCGGCGCGTCACCGCGACACTGGCGGCTATGGGCTAGGGCTGGCGATCGTCCATGCGGTGGTGCTGGCACATAAAGGCCAAATTGACGTTTATAATCGTCTTGATGGTGTCCAAGGGCTGATAGTGCAGATTGTGTTACCTATTGGATTATAAAACGTCTCATTAATGCTCTACATGGTTGCCACACCTTTTTAATAAGTAACGAATACCTGCGAAAAGCTGTGCTTGGTATCAGAACAATGAACGAGAATTTATGAAAAATGGAGGTAATTTAATATAAATAAGAGATAATGAAAAGAATATATTCATTTATAAGAATATATTCCGATAAGCGGTAGTAAATAGCCGAAGAGTGACATGTACACTCTCTATATATTCGATATTATGAATATATAGAGAGTGTACATAGTCTTACACGATGAAACTTTTAGGTTTTTAAACGCTAAAAATGGTTACATTTGCGCAAAAAGTTTCATTAAAGCTTACCGCCGTGTCATGTTGTCGTATTCGCTCTCTACATACCGACTATGAGTTGGCCTCTAATAATTATGTAAGGGAGTACGCATCATGAACCGCATCTATAAAGTCATATGGAATGAAGCTTTAAATTGTTTTGTCGCCGTTGGTGAATATGCCAAAGCACGTGGCAAGTCCTCTAAATCTAGCGTCAGTGCCAATGCTCGTATTAATACCACAGCTACCACTTTTGTCAAAAAATGGCATGTGAGCGCTATAGGACTCGGTCTGCTGGCTGCTGGTGTCGCGATGCCAGCCAGTGCGCTTGGTCTTTACTTTGCAGGTGACGATCCTACGCCTAAAATTTATACCAATGAATGGCTCCATCATACAGTGACAATCAAAGGGGGTGAGACGGTAGCTGGCGATCCAAGCAGCAAAAATATCAATGTAACTGCCAATAAAAACAGCAAAACACTGACCGTAAAGCTAGATAAAACGGTCAATCTAGGCGTAGATGGTAGCCTAAAAATGGGTGACACCCTGGTGGATAGCTCAGGGATGGCCATCAAAGCAATCAATCCTATCAATAATGTCACCTTAAGCAATAGTGGACTAAATAATGGTGGCAATCAGATCACCAATGTAGCAAGCGGTGTCGGTGACAATAACAACGCTGCCAACATCGGCGATTTAAACCATGCAATTGCCGCCAACAAGACCAAATACTACAGCGTCAACTCCACAGGTGGTAGTAATGATGACAATTTGGGTGCCACGGGCGAAAACGCTATGGCCATGGGTCGGAACGCCAGCGCGGCTGGCAGTCAAAGTATCGCTATTGGTAGTGTGGCTAATGGCAAGCCTACCAGTGCTAGTGGTGAGCAGTCTATCGCCATTGGCGCAAATGTGGTGACCACAGGAGGCTCTGCTATCGCCATCGGTGGCGATGATCTAAACGCTGCCTCTGAAACCAACTTGGATGGCAGCTCAAATATTGGTGCCAACACTGGCAGTGTGAATACGGTGTTTAAGACTTATACTGGCCGTAACCTTGTAGAGCCTGCGTATTATGCTAGAAACACTGAGGCCAGTGGCGCTGCTTCCATCGCCGTTGGTTCAAAAGCGCTGTCTAAAGGTCACTTATCTACTGCTGTTGGTGTACAGTCCTCCTCAGATGGTGTTGCCTCTTCAGCCTTTGGTATGGGGTCATCAGCAAGTAAAGATGGTTCGGTTGCTTTAGGTGCAGGTTCCACCACACTTAATGATGCCACTTACCAAGAGAAGCTTACTATTGGTAATAAGGACTATAATTACGCTGGTGCGACCAATGATAAAGGAGCACAGGTCTCTGTTGGCTCGGAAGAGCGTGAGCGTCAAATCAAGCATGTCGCTAGCGGGGAGGTAAGTGCAACCAGTACAGATGGTATTAATGGTAGTCAGTTGCATGCCACCAATGAGTCTGTTAAAGACTTAAGTGATGTCGTTGTGGCTAACAAGACACATTTCTATAGTGTCAATAGTACAGATTCAACTCGTGGCAATTACAATAATGACGGTGCGACTGGTGTTGATGCAATGGCAGCTGGAATTGAGGCATCAGCGACAGGTGAAAATGCGACAGCGTTGGGAACAAAGTCTAATGCTGAGGGTACGCGGAGCACTGCGATTGGTTACCAAGCACAAGCTAAAGATAGAAACGCAATTGCTTTAGGTTATCAAGCTAATGCCCATCAAAAACATTCCACCGCGATAGGATATGCTGCTAACGCGGGTTATGCTGCAATTGCGATAGGAGATGCCGCAACAGCGACCAAAAAAGGGTCGACAGCGATAGGAAGTCAGTCTGTCTCGACTGATGTGTACAGTACAGCTTTAGGACGCGAGGCTAAAGCACTTGAAAAGAATACTGTAGCCGTGGGGTATAGTACTACTGCTAGTGGTGAGTCTAGTGTGGCTATCGGTGATGGAGCAAAAGCGAGTGGTGTCAATAGTATCGCAATCGGCACAGGTAACATCGTCAATGGCGACAACTCAGGTGCCTTTGGTGACCCTAATATTATTAGCGGCAGCGGTAGTTATGCAGTGGGTAATAACAATACTATCGATGCCGACAACTCCTTCGTATTAGGTAACAACGTCACAATCAACGCCAGTGACAGGTATTCAATCGCTCTGGGTGAAGGTGCTGTAATTAATGGCGAGGACAGTATTGCAATTGGTCGCGGTGCCACTGCTGCGGCCAGTACCAGAAACGGTCTAGCAATTGGTGTGAGATCAAGCTCTGGTAACCATGCTGCATCTTTAGGTGATGATGCTACGTCTGGTAATTACGCAGTAGCGCTTGGCTCTAAGTCCACTGCGCAGATTGGCGGTACGGCTATTGGTCAGGCTTCGAGTGCAGTCAGCAATGCCACAGCCTTGGGTCGTGCTGCAATCGCAGGGCAGTCAGGTAACGTCGCTTTGGGGCATCAATCCGTTACTGCAGCACAGCACACCGGCGCTTTTGCCATAAACAATCAACCAGTAGCGGGCTTAACAAGTGGCGCTAAGACGGTGTCAGTAGGCTCTGTCGGCGCTGAGCGACAAATCCAAAACGTCGCTCCAGGTGTCGTTGATGCAACCAGTACTGATGCCATTAACGGTAGTCAGTTATTTGCCACTAACGAAGCAATTGATGATTTGAGTGGTACAGTTATCGCCAACAAAACCAAGTACTACAGTGTCAACTCCACAGGTGGTAGCAATGACGACAATCTAGGTGCCACGGGCGAAAACGCTATGGCCATGGGTCGGAACGCCAGTGCGGCTGGTAGTCAAAGTATCGCTATTGGTAGCGGGGCGAGTGGTCAACACACCACTGCAAGTGGCGAGCAATCTATTGCTATTGGGGCAAACGTTGTCTCAAGTGGTAATTCTTCTATCGCCATTGGTGGTGATGATTTAGATGCTGCCTCAGCAGATGCTGGAGCTATGTTTACAGCCTATACAGGTAGTAGCCTTGTTGAGACACCGCCTTATATGGTAAACACAGAATCGGATGGTTCTGCCTCCATCGCCATTGGTGCAAAAGCACTGTCTGAGGGTGCGCTATCTACCGCTGTTGGTGTGCGTTCCAGCTCAGCCGGTGATGCCTCTTCTGCCTTTGGTATGGGGTCTTCAGCCGTCGCTGAAGGTTCAGTAGCTCTTGGGGCAGGGTCAGTGGCCAATGTAGCAGGTGGTGCTATGGGCTATGATCCAACCGGTAGTAGCGATGCCGCTATCAAAGCTACCCAAAGTGGTGCAAGATATGGTGCTGTCTCAGTAGGAAATGGAGCTGAGCGCGGCAATCGTCAGATCGTCAATGTAGCTGCAGGTACTAATGATAGCGACGCGGTAAACGTGGCGCAATTAAAAGGTCTGTCTGGAGTAGTGAATCAAGGGCTTAAGTTTGATGGTGATACTGGCATCCCCGTCACCCGCCAAATGGGCGATACGCTCACAGTAAAAGGCGGGGCGACCAATTTGTCAGATAACAATATCGGCGTGGTTGCCAATGGTAGCGACACCCTCAGCATTAAGCTGGCAAAGAACATTGATTTGGGCAAAACAGGTAGCGTCACGATGGGTTCAAGCTCTCCACTTGGGTTAGGACCTGTGACAACCGTTGACCGCTTGGGTGTTAGAACGGGAAGTATTGTAGGTAGTACCGCTGTTACAGGTTTGGGCGTGCTGGTAAATGGTCCATTAGGTATTCCTAGTACGGCACTGAATATGGATGGTCTAACGATTATCGGTGGCCCAAGCGTTACCAGAAGCGGCGGTGTTAATGCTGGTAATAGAAAAATTGTCAACGTCGATGACGGTAGTAATGATAAAGACGCAGTGAACTTCGGTCAACTTGCAGACTTCTCTGCTGCTGCCAGAACCAAAGTCATCAAAGGTACCAATGTCGACAGTGTTGACCTCTCAATCGACAGCGATACCGGACAGGATGTCTACACTGTCAATGCCAATGGTAGCAGTGTCTCTAGTGGAGATGACACTGCATTGACAGTTACCGCTGGTGACAAAGGTGATGACAATATCACCGACTACAAAGTCGATCTAAGCGATGCTAGCAAAGCAAGCTTAACAAAAGCTGACAGTGCCATGCAAACCGTCATAACACAGATCGACGGCAACGATGTCAAAACCCTTGACCAAAATGACAACGCAGCCAACTTTGTCACAGGAAGCAACATTGAGCTGCTAGAAGACAATGGTGGTATCAAAATCGCTACGGCAGATGAAGTCTCTTTCGTTAGCGTCACCACAGGCGACACTTTGCTAGACAATGGTGGCGTCACCTTAACCGGTGGTAGTAACCAAACCGTCACACTCAGCAACAGCGGTCTAAACAACGGCGGCAATAGAGTCACCAACGTGGATGATGGTGAAGAAGATATGGATGCGGTCAATGTGAGACAGTTAAATGCCACTAACAGCACCGTCAATCTAGGGCTTGACTTCACAGGAGACGATACCAACGTCATTGTCAATCGTAAGTTAGGTGAGACGTTGACCATTCGTGGCGGCGCGACAGATCTCACGGACAACAACATCGGTGTGGTCGCTGATGAAGATGGCAATCTAAACGTCAAGCTGAATGAGGATGTGAGACTTGGTAAAACTGGCAGCGTGCGTATGGAGAGCACAGTGCTTAACAATGCAGGTGTCACCATCACCGATGGACCGAATCAGACCATCACGTTAAGTAATGAAGGCCTTGATAATGGCAATAATAGAATCATCAAGGTGGCTGAAGGTATTGCCCCGAGCGATGCTGTCAATTTCGCGCAGCTCACCATGACGAATGATGAGATCGCCAAAGGCATCAAAATCGGTGATGGTAATGTTGCCAACGACCAGCAATTTGCGTTAGGGGAGACCATCAATGTCACGGGTGATGGTAATATCACCACATTGGCATCTGCCGCAGGCGTTCAGGTTCGGCTAAACAATCAGCTAAACTTGGGTGATGAAGGCAGTATGCAAGTGGGTAGTAGCCTCATGACAAGCAATAGCTTTACCTTTGTGTCCGATAATGCGCCAAATAGAATCGTTAGATTGACCAATAATGGTTTGGATAACGGCTTTAATCGAATCACAAATGTCGCCGACGGTATCGACTTTACAGACGCTGCTACGGTTGGACAGTTAGAAGCAGCAACCTTTGCTTTGGATCAAGGCTGGGCGCTCACTGCTCAAGGCGATATCGCTACCATGGTCAAACAAGGCAGTGCTGTTGATATAAACAGTAGAGATGGCAATATCACGATCTCAAGAACGACTGCAAGCAATGGTATATCACCTCTAGCAAGTCGAGCAGCAGACGTCAATGACATCAGCTTTGAGCTGAACAGAAACATCGCCATCGATAGCGTACAAGCAGGCGATAGTACGCTGAGCAATGACGGCTTGACCATCGTCGGCGGACCAAGTATGACCAAAGCGGGTATCAATGCCGCTGACACCAAAATCACAAACGTGATGAGCGGTGAAGTCTCAGCCAGTAGCTCAGATGCTATCAATGGTAGCCAGCTCTATGCACAAGGTGCAGGTATCAGTACCCTAATAGGTGGGGATACCGTCTATAACCCTGAAGATGGCACCTTCACCAATGCCAATATCGGCGGTACCGGTCAAAGCAGTATTGATGGTGCGATTGCCTCGATCAAGCAAGGCGAGACCATTATCAATGAAAGTATAGCCACCAATACCACCAATATTGAGGCCAATACGGCTGATATCGCTACCAACACCACCAATATCAGCACCAATACGACCAATATTCAAGGCAATACGGATAGATTGGATGCCGGTCTCAATTTTGGCGCGGATAGTGGAGATAATATCAACAAGCCTATCGGTGATGACAGTGTCCTAAGCTTTACCGGTGGTAATAACATCACCACCACCGCGCAGGGCAGTAGTATCTTGTTTGACCTCAATGGCAATATCAGCGTAGATAGTGTCAGTACAGGTAATACGACCATCAATAGTGGCGGTGTCACTATCACAGACGGCCCAAGTATGACGGCAGATGGTCTGTATGCAGGTGGCAAGAGTATTACAGGTGTCGCCGATGGTGTCGAAGCGACAGATGCTGTCAACCTTGGTCAGCTAAGTGCACTCGATAGCAGGCTAAACAACAGCATGAGCGATCTAGGCTACAAAATCGGCGAAGTCGAAGACGATGCAAACGCAGGTATCTCAGCGGCCATGGCGATGTCTTCTCTACCGCAAGCTTATATCTCTGGTAAGTCTTTGATTAGCGGCGGTGTCGGTACTTACAACGGCGAGAGTGCAGTGGCCATCGGCTTCTCTAAGCTCTCCAATGACGGTCGTTGGGTCATGAAGATAAATGGTACTGCAGATACGCAAGGCAATGCAGGCGGCTCGATTGGTGCAGGTTTCCACTTCGACTAATAAGCCGTGACCGTTTTTATAAAATACTGTTTTTATAAAGTATAAAAGAGAAGCAAGGCACCTGATGTCTTGCTTCTTTATCATGTCAGTCGGTTTTAAATAAAACAGATACACTATATCAACGTGGAGCTGGTATAAATTTTCCTTGCGTGCTGTGCCTGCGCCGATGGGTACTGCGTAAAATTTATCTCAGTCTCACTGTATCGTTTTTATATTGAACTCACTATATGTGACTTATTTAGAGTCGACTATATAAAGCGATAATATTCCGCGCATTTTTGGCCACATAAACAGCCCAAAAACGCTGACAGACTGCTGTCAAATTCGGAACATGGGTGCTGTCGGCGTCAGGCCAACATAAGCCATGCCTGCTTGATTCATCCAGTGCGGCTGCACGATACCGTGTTGTAAAATCGCATAGATATCGCGATGCGCTCTTTCAATTTTATGGGTCTTATATAGCGAGACAGTACCAGCCACCGCGTAAATCTCAGACACCATATCTCTAGATGCTCTTGCCGCCTCACAAGCCGCTGCCCAGACATCGGCAAGCTGTGTGTCGGTAAAAGCGTTGTTTTTCACAGCTTCATTCCATAATGTCTCAACGCTACTGTGTAGCTGTAGGCGTCTGGCAGCCAGCAGAGTCTTGCTTTTGGCGATGGCCGCTTGTACCGTGGCGCGATCACGTAGATCTGTGCTTTTACCAGCGGTAACTCTCTCAAGACACAGAGCAATCAGTTCATCGGTGGCAGCTTTTAGCACGCCTAGCGCCATCGCTGCACAGCCAGCAGCATTGATACACCCTATAGGTAGGCGGTTGTATTTATTGTCGGTATCGATAGGACTATCAAAATCGATTGCATATTCAGGCTTTACAAAGGCTTCTGTGACCACAATATCATGGCTGCCTGTCCCTCTTAGTCCACCGACATGCCAAGTGTCAATCACATCGACGTCAGCTTTTGGGATAAAAAACAGTTTTAGATTGGCACCAGAGCTGAGTGGGGCTTGCGCCCCGTCAGAGGTGACTCGGCATCGTAGGACAAACCAATCGGCCAGCTCGCAGCCAGATACCAGCGTCCAGCGACCTGATACGGTGTAGCCCTCTGCGTATTGGACGGCGACGCCTTCAGGACGCGCCGAATTGGCATAGATATGTTCAGGATTATTAAAGACCTCTTGCCTGGCCGAGCTGTCCAAAAACCGTCCAAAGGTACACGCCGGATGATTGTTCCAAACGATCCAAGACACTGACGCTTCTGCGCTTGCCAAGGTTTCGTACACTGTTAAGGTCTCGGTTGGGTTGTCTTCCCAGCCTCCCAGTGACTTTGGTAAACCCATCCTAAATAAATGGCGGGCTGAGAGCTGCTCGATCACAGCGGGTGCAATCTTTCTAAGGTTTTCTGTCTCCTCACGGTGAGCAAGTGCCAAATGATATGTCTCATCTGCTGCGCTAGCAGGCCTAATCGGTGTGCTGTATGGAAAAGATATTTGGCTCATATTTTTCAACCCTTATCATTAGTAAAACGAATTTGTTTTTTAAAACCGATAAGTTGTTCTTTATTCTATATTTTGTATATAACGTTCTATATTCAAAGAATAACCAACTGTCGACCACTATACAACCGGTAATTTGAATATAATGAATATTTAGTGAAGGTAATCACGGTAATAAGCGTAGGATAAGTTAGGACGGTAAACGAACGTTACTGCACTCGCCTGTATAGACAAGATAAAGTTGAGCAGCCATTCAATTTTTGAGAGCGACCATGATGGTTCGACAATCGTTGCTAAGATGGAAAAACTATGTCACGTACCGCACTTTATATAACCGTCAAGAAGCTTTAGAGCGAGAAAGAGAGACTTTATTTCAACAAAAACCTCTTAAGTACTGTCTAAAAATATTTGACCACTACATACTTCCTGAGTATGTATATTATGAAAAAAATATACCTTGGAACACATTTTTACCTACTAGCCCTTTAAATGAGAAAGAGAGTAGAAAAATTCTTGTGGAAGAGTTTTTTGACATTGGATTCGATAAAGCAAGAAATAGTCTAGTAGGTAAATATTACTATATGCACGATTCTGTGCAAGAAAGAGAATGTGATGCTATAAACAGAGAGTGGGGCGCTATAGTATCTGCGTGGAAAAGTTAACTGAGACAGTAAAATGAAATTAAAATTTGCAGGTACACCCAAATATATTGATGGTAAGGAGGTATTCATATATCAGTATTTAAATATGATGAAATACCAATGGAATTCTGTCACTGTGATACGCACCGAGCAAATCAAAGCAACCGATAACGTCTTATTTTGGCATACCGGAGGCGCGCCGACGCTATTTGCCTACGCTGATGATTTAGATATACGTTAACGAAACTTGCACAGCGCGTAAAACCTTCTAAATTGAAAAACCACTGATGAGCTAGTATCTTTTGCCTAAAGATTCGGCTTAGCAGCAGTATTGTTCATTCTATTTTAAAGGTTTTTTATGGGTCAAATCAGTGACTGGGTACTCTCTATCACGGCGAAGTTTGGCTACTTTGGCATTATCTTTGCCATGTTTGCCGAAAACGTCTTTCCGCCTATTCCTTCTGAGGTCATTATGCCTGCTGCTGGGTTTGCCGCCTCAAATGGTGAGCTTAATCTCATACTTGCCATACTAGCAGGGACGCTTGGCGCGGTACTTGGTGCGTTACCGCTGTACTATTTAGGCCGCGTGTTTAATGAAGAGCGCTTGATAGCCTTAACCAAAAAATATGGCAAATTTGTTTTTGTAAAACCTGACGATATCAAAGCTACCAATGAATGGTTCGATAAGCACGGTAAAAAAGCGGTATTCTTTGGTCGTATGGTGCCTGGTATCCGCTCGTTTATCTCGATTCCTGCCGGTATGAATAATATGCCAATGCTACCGTTTTTGGGACTCTCCGCACTTGGTGCAAGCATTTGGACGACAGGTCTGACGCTCGCGGGTTACTATATGGGCCAAAACTACGAGGTTATTGAATCGACGCTCGCCCCTTACTCGACAGGTATTGGCATCCTTATCGTGGTGCTGATAATCGGTTGGTTTGTAAAGCGGCGTTTATCTGATAAACACTAACAAACGCGAAGGCCGATAATCACTAAGTGCTAACGCCTTGATTTACTTGTCGATAGCATCCAACCCTAAACGCATCCAAGCAATCGCCTGCTCTTGATGCTCTGTCATCGCATTCCAAATACCGTCTTCGCTAAAGATAGAATGAGCCTCGTCAGAGTGCTTAATTACGATAATTCTAAATTCCAGCTCGCTAATTACCATGACATACCCCATTACCCTTCGTAAAAAGGTATTACAGTCTCTTGAACAAGGCATGAGCGTGCGCACCGCAGCCAAGCTTTATTTGTTTAAACTTGCCCAAACAACATTACGCCATGTATTAATGAAGGGCCTAAGAATACCATAAATAATCCCGCTAAAATCATTGTTAAACTAGCTATAACGCCCTCGTCCTCATTGCGCTGACTTGCTCGGGCTGTACCAAAGCCGTGTGATGCATTACCAAATGCGATTCCATTTGCAAGATGTGAGCGAATACGAAAAAAAGTCAAAATCATATCCCCTAAAATCATTCCCACCATCCCTGTAATCAAAGTAAACAGTGAAACTAAAGAGGAAGATCCGTGAATTTTTTCAGATAAGTCTAACGCAAATGGTGTCGATATTGAACGGGCCATCAAGCTATAGGTCAAGGTCTTATCAAAATGGAACAAACCAGTGAATAGGTATATGCTTAAGACTCCCACCACCATCCCAACAGTTATAGAAGCGGTCAAGGCCAAAGCATGTTGACGTATTAAACGACGATATTCATAAATAGGTATAGCAAACGCAACCGTTGCGGGGGCAAGTAACTGCACAATCCAAGCTGTATCCTTCCAATAAGTATCATAAGAGATATTAAAGATAATCATTAATGAAAGTGTTATTACTGGAACCGTGATAGCTGGGTTTAGCCAAGATTTTCGATAGCGCACATAGATTACTTTAGCCATATAATAAGCAGCTAATGTCCAAATGAGACAAAGGATTGACCAGATATTCATTGTAAATCCTCACACATTATCATTATTTTTTAGGTTTAATTGGGCTTTATAAATCTGATGTCGATACAATCTACGTTGCAAACGGTGCACCATAATAAAAGTGAATGCTGAGCTTAACATCACCATCGCGGTACTTAAGATAATTGTCAGCATTAATTGCCAGCCCTTACTGATAAATAGCGCCTTGTATTGAAGTATTGACATCATAAGTGGGATAAACATTAATACTAATTCACCCAAAACAAATTTTGCCCCCAGTCTGACCCAGTTAACCTTGATAGCACCACTCATTAATAAGATCAGCATTAAAAATACTCCTAAGACGCCTGAGGATACGGGTAAATGCAATAACTCAACCAATATCGCAGCACAATACCAGACAGCTGCGATAATAGCGCATTGCATAAGGACATGAAGCCATGATTGGCGACAAAACTGTTGAAGTCTAAGTTTTTTTTCAGCTACAAAGGATAGGGATAAGTGAATATTAGGATTACGCATAATAATTGTTGTTTGTTGATTAGAGACTACTTATTATAAAAATACCCTAGTCATAAATTATGAATTATATTTTTATTTTTATTCTCAATTTCTATAATAAATTTCATTATCCTTCCTAACCATGGTTTATTATTCATGATAACTTTCAAGCAATTACGCTGCTTTGTGACAGTCGTAAAAACAGGTGGGTTTCTTCAAGCCAGTATCCAACTCAATCTAACCCAACCCACCGTTACCAAATCCATCAGTAACCTTGAAGAATATTTAGGCGTAGCTCTGTTTGATAAGCCGTTGACTCATAGAAAAAAGCGGCTAGTTAATTTAACGGAAATTGGCGAACACCTCTATATTCAAGCAGTGGATATCTTACAAAAGGCAGATAATCTTGAACAAACAGTAGTAGATTATCAGCAATTAATAGGTGGTAAGTTGCGTCTGGGGATTTCACCGTTAGGCAGTGAAATACTAAGCAAAGCTATTTTTAACTTTTACCAAATGCATCCTAGTATAGAAACCTCACTTATCGAAGATGGTGCTGAGTCACTTAAGCAGGCCCTTCTAGAGGGGCAACTTGATGTGGCAACATTGATGAAGCCGATTGACGATGATTTTGACTACTCGTCGATATGTTGCTATCCAGTGGTGGTCGTAGCAAATAAAAACCGTATGGGTAAGCGAAAAACCAAGGTAACACTTAAGTCACTATCAAATGCACCCCTAATTTTATTTACCTCCAATTCATCATTTACTCCAATGATTATAGAAAACTGTCAAGCACTAGGTTTTGAACCTAATATTATTTGCCAAACCAATCAGTGGCACTTGCTTCTTGACATGGTAAAACAGGATATGGGTGTGACTCTTTTGCCTCAATATTATACTCAAAAGTTGGATTTGACAGGATTAGTCTGCTTGCCACTAACCCAACCTCAGTTAAAATGGGAGCTTGTCATGGCTTGGCGTCGTCATCGCTTGCTTACACCAAGTATGCGAGCTTGGCTTGATAACATAAGAAAAAATATATAACCAGGCCTTGATAATGCTTTGGCTGACACAGGGCGTAGGTTATACAAAACAGAGGTGATTGAATATTTAAAAGCAGGTTGGCAAGGTTTAGCGAATGTACAACTTGCGACCTTGAATTGCGTAGATTGGTTCAATAAAAAGCGTATACACAGTGCATTGGGCTATGTATCGCCTTTTGAGTTTGAAAAGCGGTATTATGATAATTTAATACTGTCAGGCATGGCTGCCTGACTCAAGTAAACCAGACTCCGACATAGTCGGGGCGGTTCACTATATCGCACTTAATAGGGTACTGGTGATGGCATTGGGTCAGCTAGATCGCTTGTGGTGCATCAGGCTGCTGCATCGGTTCGGCATCTATAAAGGCTTTTAATGTGCGGCAGTGAGCATCAATGGCGAAGATGGTTGGGTAGGGGGTGAGGTCCACCTCAAACCGGCGCGCAGACGACACCTGTGGTATCAAATAGCAATCTGCAAAGGTTGGCGTGTCACCGTAACAAAACTTACCGCGAGTATGGTCAGCTGCCAAGCGTTTTTCTAAAGCGGCAAAGCCTTCGCTGATCCAGCGGTTGCACCACGTCATGACCTGCTCTTCATCTACAGACAGCTCGTGGCGTAAGTATTGTAAAATACGGCGGTTATTAATAGGGTGTATGTCGCAGCCAATCATCGCACTCAGCGCTCTTACTTGCATACGGCCAGCAGCGTCACTGGGCAATAAAGGCGGCACAGGATGGACCTCTTCTAGCCACTCTAATATAGCAGGGCTTTGATAGAGCAATACGTCATCAGCTTGTAAAACAGGCACTAGTCCTTGTGGGTTTAGGGTTTTGAACGTCTCAGCTAGCTGCTCGTTTTGGGCCAGATTGACTGCCAGATAATCGTACTCTAGACCTTTTAGATTCATTGCGATACGTGTACGGTAAGATGTGCCGCTACGAAAATAGCCGTAAAGTTTCATCATGGTATCTTCCTTTTATTATGTTATGTTGTAAGTCAAACGCCCCGTTGCCACCATAGCTTGTCCCGTCATTATCGTTGCATAAGATATGCATGCTCTCCAACTGCACATGCATACAATCAGGCGTAAGTGTTATAAAATTGTACTTCTCATTCCACGGCCTAAGCCTAAATAAAGCCAGCCTTTTAGCGAGTCCATTATGCCAGCAGCCAAAAGCCCTATAGACAGCGCGACGACCACTCAAAAAAATGGCGTCCAGTCTTTGGAGACAGGGTTGTCCGTCTTAGATATCCTTATCGAGCGCCGCGAGCCTATGATGTTAAAAGACATTGCTCAAGCGCTGCAAATGCATCCTGCCAAGTGTCATCGCTATTTGGTCAGTCTCATTCGAAAAGACTATGCACAGCAATTGGCAGACGGGCGTTACGGACTTGGGCACAGAGTCGATGCGCTAAGCCACCGCGCCCACCGTCCAAACAACCTTCTAGAGCGCCTGACGCTTATCGCTCATGATATCAAAGACGCCTTGCACTGCGGGGTACAGATTGCCAAATGGTTTACCGAAGGGCCTATTATTATCCAGTCGGTCGAGCCAGATAGCGCCATCAGTATCATCACGCGTGTGGGCTCACGGATGCCGCTTAGCACCTCGGCGACAGGACAGCTGTTTGCCAGCTATCAGTCAGATACGGTTATTTGGCCATTGGTGATGGCAGAATGGCGTGATCATGAGACCTATGATGACATGGCACAAAAACGTCAGACGTTTAGCGAACGATGCGCCAATATCCGTACCCAAGGCTATGCCATGGTGACAGGCGATATGCTCAAGGGTATCAACGCCATTAGTATGCCTGCTTTGATATCATCACAGGCAAGTCATATAGACGATCACAGTACTGAGAAACACGCACCTATCGGTTTAGAGTATGCCATCACGGTCATCGGGACCAATGAGCAACTGCCTGTACATAAGCAACATGATTTGGTCACGCAGATACGGGCAATCGCGCAGCGTTATGATGTGATGTAACGTTGTTTTTTTTCTTAACGTTGTTTTTACTTAACACTATTTTTCGATACTCAAGTTCTGCACCGACTATTTATTTGCCCATAGGGAGTTGTTGCTTTACTTCTTCTAACTCTTCGTTGTGCAAAAACTGCGTATGGACGGGTGCGCGTTTGGTACGTGACCACTCATCGAGCATCTCTTGCTTCATCGCTTCGGTAATCATTGATACTTTTTCTTCTGATGTGACATCGTCATAGGTCAGCTCCAAGCGGTGGCCGTTTGGATCAAAGAAATAAATCGAGTGAAAGATACCGTGATTGGTCACGCCGACCACCTCGATACCATTGTCTTCTAAATGCGTTTTTGCCAGCATCAGGGCATCGCGATCTTTTACCTTCAGCGCCAAATGCTGTACCCAGCTTGGCGTATTGGGGTCAAAGCCCATCTCAGGCTGATTTGGTACTTCAAAAAATGCCAAGACATTGCCGTGTCCTGCGTCTAAAAACACATGCATATAAGGGTCGAAGGCCTTGGTTGAGGGTACATGATCTTCGGCAAATGCCAAGATAAAGTCCATGTTTAGATGTTTTTTGTACCATTCGACAGTCTCTTTGGCATCCTTGCAGCGATAAGCCACGTGATGGATTTTTTCAATTGTAAAGCTCATATCAATATCCTTTTGATAAGGCGTGACCTGCGTCATACTGCCAGTATGGTTCGAGCAACGGTCTGATCAGAGCGGACGTATGCTTTACTAAAATTTGGCAGCGTGATCAACTATTTAGCATTGCACGCCTATGTGATAGCCAGTATCAGTGGTCAAAATCAAAGCTAAAAATCAAAGCTCAGGGCAGGCAAGACTTTACCGCGTACTTCGCCAAAACCGACTCGAACGCCGTCTTTTTCGCTATAGCCTTTCATGATGACGGTATCGCCATCTTCGATAAAGCTGCGCGTCTCACCGCCGGCCAGCGTCACAGGCTTGGTCGCGTTCCAAGCGATCTCGAGCATTGAGCCATAAGCGTCAGGTGTCGGCCCCGAGATCGTCCCTGAGCCCATCATATCGCCGACTTCTACCTTGCAGCCGGTGATGGTGTGGTGCGTCAACTGCTGCGCCATCGACCAGTACATGTACTTAAAGTTTGTCTCACAAACGACAGTAGCGCTCTCGGCATTTTCGGGTAGCAGCTCGACCGATAGGTTGATATCAAAGCTGGTATCAGTGGCGGTCTCGTTTAGATACGCCAGCGGTTTTGGCTCTTGGGTAGGGCATGAGGTCTTAAAGGGGGCAAGCGCCTCCATGGTGACAATCCAAGGCGAGACCTCAGAAGCAAAGGTTTTGGCATTGAATGGCCCTAAAGGCACGTATTCCCATTTTTGGATATCGCGCGCTGACCAGTCATTGAGCAACACCATGCCAAAAATATGCTCAAATGCTTCATCGACGGCGATAGGCTGACCAAGCTGGTTGCCTTTGCCAACGACAAACGCAGTCTCTAGCTCAAAATCCAAGCGCTTACAAGGTGAGAAGATAGGGCGCTCATCCGCATTTGGTTTTAGCTGCCCAGAGGGGCGCACGATATCGGTGCCACTGACGACGACCGTGCTGGCGCGGCCATTGTAACCGACTGGCATCTCTGTCCAGTTGGGTAGCAGCGCATTGTTTGGATCACGAAACATCGTACCGACATTGGTTGCGTGCTCTTTAGACGAGTAAAAGTCGGTAAAGCCTGGCACGTGAACAGGCAGATGCATGGTGACATCCGCTTGCTTAAACAGTGCCTTTTTTTGTAGCTCGGTGTCGTCACGTAGGGTACTGTCTGCGTCAGATAGCAGTGTTTGAACCGTCGCACGCGCCTTTTGCCAATTATCTCGGCCTGAGTCAATAAAGGCGTTTAGGGTCGGCTGGTTAAAATACGGCCCGCCTGCTAAATCTAAAAGACCTGCTGACTCAAGCACAGACAAATCCAGTACGTATTCACCGATTGCCACGCCAGCACGGCGGTTGTCTGCCTCTGCTTGAGTCTTGGTATCGCTAAAAATACCATAAGGCAAATTGTGAATAGAAAAATCAGAGTCGGCGGCAACCTCGATAAACGAAGTCAGGTTTTTGTCAATCGTTGACATAAGATGCTCCTTGCTAAAAAAAATAAAGGATAAAGTTAGGTGATAAAAAGTGAGTGAATAAGAAATATAAGACTTATTACGCAATACGTAATTTATTACTGATAGTATAATTTATGTCTTATGCTAAGTTATCATCAGAGGTATTGCAAGGGTTTTTATGCCCATTATCGCTTACTTTTAGGGGTGCTATTAGCCATGCAGATCGGTAAAGTGCTGCGAAAAATACGTTTGCAAAAACTGCTTAAAGGCAACCGTTGCAGGCGCTAGCGCTCGTGATGAGCGTTGATAGATAAAAAACCGCCTTGTCTTGACTGGATGAGCAAGTGGCCGCATCTGTAAGCCATTGGCGCTGACCCAGTCGATCACCTCTGGCATATAGGGTAGGCACAACGTGATACCAAACCCTTGACGCGTCATCTCCAGCGCTGTCGACATAAAATTGACCTTGTAGCGCGCTTGCTGAATATGGGCGGCGACCGCTTCATCAAGCTCGGTGGTGACTTGCTCAATAAATGGCCCTTGCAAGGTAATAAGCGGCGTCTCTAGCAAGTCTTGCCAGACGATCTCACTTCTTTGTGCCAACACATGCTGCTCTGGCATCACCACACAAAACGGCAATTCGTACAGTAAGTCGGTGCTGATGTCATCATCCATCTCCATAAATCCAAGCTCGGTACCGACGCCTAAGTCCACCTCGATATTTTGGATGTGTTGTAGGACATTTTCGGCCGAGCAATCTAATAACGACACGCTGATATCAGGATAGGTTTGGGAAAACTGAGCGATGACAGCAGGCATAGAGGAGGCTGCAAACTGCGACACCGCTAGTCTGACTTGGCCTTGTGCCAAGCTGGTCAAACTACTGGCTTCGTTTTCAAAAAGATGCATCTCATTTAGTACCCGCCGCGCTTGTGGCAGCAGATGGCGACCGACAGCGGACAAAGACAGCTGGCGGGTGGTGCGGTCAAACAACACGATGCCGAGGCTGGATTCTAATTCTTTGATCAAGCCACTCACGGCAGATTGGGTCAGATGCATCTGGTCGCTGGCACGGGTAAAGCTACCATTGTCAGCGACAGTGATAAATGCGGTCAATTGGCGAATGCTGATATTCATAAGTAAACCTAATAAATAAATCATAAAAAACAATTAGTCTTATAAATAAAGCTAATCTAATATAAATGCATCGTCAATAAGCGTTATTGATATAGACAAATTTTTACGCTGATTTAAGGTTTTATACGGATTGACAGTGCCAATTTTTAGCACTAACTATTTTTAGCAGTAATTGATATTAAGGATGATGACCATGGCAGATTTATTTGAAAACCCAATGGGACTAAACGGATTTGATTTTGTAGAGTTTGCTTCACCTGATCCACACGCCGTCGATGCATTGTTTAAGCAGCTAGGCTTTAGCCACATCGCCAACCACCGCTCAAAGGACGTGGCGCTTTATCGTCAAGGCGATATCAATCTCATCTTAAACCGTGAACCAAAAAGCCACGCCAGCTATTTTGTAGAAGAGCATGGTGCAGGGGCATGTAGTATGGGATTTCGGGTGAAGGATGCCAAAAAAGCCTATGAGCGGGCCATTGAGATGGGCGCGCAGCCTGTCGAGGTGCCAACAGGCGTGATGGAGTTGCGTTTGCCTGCGATAAAAGGCATCGGTGGCTCTTTGATATATTTAATTGACCGCTACAAAGACGGTGAGTCTATCTATGATGTCGACTTTGAGTTTTTTGCTGACGTCGATAGGCAGCCTACCGGTCATGGCTTTAAAGTCATCGATCATCTCACGCACAACGTCTACCGCGGCCGAATGGCGTATTGGGCAAATTTCTATGAGCGTATCTTTAATTTCCGCGAAATCCGTTATTTTGATATCAAAGGCGAGTACACAGGTCTTACTAGTAAAGCCATGACCGCCCCTGATGGCAAAATTCGCATCCCACTTAATGAAGAATCAAAGCAGGGCGGCGGGCAGATCGAAGAGTATTTGATGCACTTTAATGGCGAAGGCATTCAGCATATTGCCTTAGCCAGTGACAACTTGCTGGCGAGTATCGATTTGCTCAAAGCGGCGGGCATTCCGCTGATGACCGCGCCAAACGCTGCTTATTACGACATGTTAAGTGAGCGTCTGCCGGGTCATGGTGAGGATGTCGCGGCACTGCAAACGCGCGGTATCTTGCTAGATGGCACGACTGAGGGCAATGAGCCTCGCTTGCTGCTACAGATTTTTTCCGAGACCATCTTAGGCAGTCCGGTGTTTTTTGAATTTATCCAGCGTAAAGGCGATTATGCAGAGGGCTTTGGCGAAGGTAATTTTAAGGCGTTGTTTGAATCTATCGAGCGCGACCAAGTGCGCCGCGGCGCTGTCGGTCAACCAGAAGCAGAAGCGCTATAGCTATAGCTGCGGGCAAGGCAAAAGGAGTTTGTCTTGTCCACTTGCTTCATTATACGTAGCAGTTGGCTTGCGTATTTTTAGTCTTATCCGCATTGGCTGGCCTGACTGGCTAGCTTGTTTGACCGATTAGGCGACGTGATAGACGCGCCAGTTTGAATGGTCAACAGGTAGGGGACAATGGGCTGATAGAAAAAACAATCGTCATATAAGGAGTACAGGCATGGATCGCCTCTCACATACCCCCTCTTATCAACGCGCTGTCAGCAACACTCACAAAAATGATATCGGCAAAAAACAAGAAGCTGACGGCTCAATTACCGATAGCACTAATATCAATACCACTAATAGCAGTGCCCATCTAGCGGCTTCCCATCTAGAAGCGCCGCAAAAGCAGCCATATGTCTCGCACCAGCCAGACAGCGACGGCCATATTGCCTATAGCGATGATGAGCACCTCATGTGGCAAACGCTGCTCGAGCGACAAGCCAAACAAATCCCCAATCGCGCCTGTTCAGCATATTTAGACGGCCTAACAAAGCTGCAGCTACCCATCACCCAAATTCCGCAATTGGCTACTATCGATGATGTCTTGCAAGCGACCACAGGGTGGCAAACGGCTGCTGTGCCAGCATTGATTAGCTTTGGTAAGTTTTTTAAACTGCTCTCCCAGCGGCGTTTTCCTGTTGCGACTTTTATTCGCCGCATGGATGATATGGACTATATCGAAGAGCCGGATATCTTTCATGAAATCGTTGGCCATTGCCCGCTGCTGACTCATCCTGCATTTGCCGCTTTTAATGAAACCTATGGTAAATTAGGTCTCAACGCCAGCAAAGAAGAGCGGTGGTTTTTGGCGCGCCTCTATTGGTTTACCATCGAGTTTGGACTGGTAGGCCATGCCCCAAAAGACCGCAAAATCTATGGTGGCGGTATCTTAAGTTCACCGTCTGAGACATTATATGCGCTGAGCGACACGCCTGAATATCGGGCGTTTGATTTGCTCGATGTGCTGCGCACCCCTTATCGTATCGACCATATCCAGCCTATTTATTATGTGATTGATGAGCTGGATACGCTGTTTGATATCGTCGACAGCGATATCATGGGCGTGGTCAAGCAAGCGATGTCACTTGGGTTATTTGAGCCGACCTATCCAGAAAAATCCCATTAAAATTTTATAAACATCCCTCTACTGCACAGGCACATAGCAGTGGAGTGGCGTCAACAAACCTCAGTATCACAAAACAATAAACTCGATAAAAGGACATTATCATGACAGCATTATCACAAAGCAGTTGCGAAGCCTGCCGTATCGGTGCCCCGACAGTCAGTGAGACTGAAGCGCGCGAACTATTAACGCAGATTCCTGATTGGTCACTTATCGAGGTCAATGGTATCCGGCAGTTGCAGCGCCAGTATAAGTTTAAAAACTTCGTCGCGGCCATGGCATTTGCCAATGAGCTTGCCGATATCGCCGAAGCAGAAGGCCATCATCCAGGCATATTGGTAGAGTGGGGGAAGGCCACGGTTACTTGGTGGTCACACAGTATTAAGGGGCTGCATCGCAATGATTTTGTCATGGCTGCCAAGACCGATAGCCTATTTGGTAAATAATCAGGGTAGTAATAATCAGAGCAACTGATTAAACTTGCCACACCAAAGCCAACCCTAACGCCAAATCCACTGGCAATCTAAGGATGTGTGATGCCACCAAAAATACTCACTCAAATCTCTTCTCAACTGGCATTTATGATCTCTGCCATCGTCATCGCTATCATGGGCGTCACCATGATCGGCTTTGGCTGGGTGCCTCATCTCTCATTGATACTCGCTATCTGTGTCCTACTGGCCATCGGTTTGTTTCGAGGCCTCAGCTTCGATGACATGCAAGCGCAGATGGCCTCTGGCGTGATGCGCGGTATTGGCGCGATATATTTATTCTTTTTTATCGGTCTGATGGTCGCCGCCTTGATGATGTCTGGTGCCATTCCGACGCTGATGTATTTTGGTTTTCAGCTGATATCGCCTGAGTATTACTATATTTCAGCATTTGTACTGACCTCTATTATCGGCGTGGCCTTAGGCAGTAGCTTGACGACCGCTGCGACTCTTGGGGTGGCATTTATCGGCATGAGCCATGCGTTTGATGCCAACGTCGCTATCGCTGCAGGTGCGGTGGTGTCGGGTGCGTTTTTTGGTGATAAGATGTCGCCGCTGTCCGATACTTGTACCATCGCCTCATCTGTGGTGGGGATTGATCTGTTTGCCCATATTCGCAATATGATGTATACCACCATCCCTGCATGGATGCTGACCGTGATATTGTTTTGGTTTTTTTCGGGGCAGACGGTGAGCTCGGACTTAAGTCAAGTGACTGTACTACAAAACCAGCTGATAGACAGCGGCTTGGTACAAAACTATGCGGTACTGCCTTTTGTCGTGTTGGTAGGGTTGGCAGTGTTTCGCGTCAACGCCATTTATACCATCATCTGTACTATTTTTGTCGCCCTTATCGTGACCTATTTTCATAGCTCACCCAGTATCGGGCAATTGGGTGGCTATTTGTTTGCAGGCTATACGCCAGCTGAGTCGCTAGAGCTGGGCGAAGTGGCAGGGATGATATCGCGCGGCGGTGTACAAAGCATGTTTTTTACCCAAGCAATCGTGGTGCTGGCGCTCAGTCTGGGTGGCTTGCTGACGGCATTGGGTATTTTGCCAGCATTGCTATCAGGGATTAAAGGCAGCTTGACCACCGCAGGGCGCGCAATCTTTGCCGCGGCGATGTCCGCGCTTAGTATCAATGTGCTGATCGGGGAGCAGTATTTGAGTATTCTACTATCAGGAACAGCGTTTCGCCCGACCTTTGAGCGCTTGAACCTGCATCCCAAAAACCTATCACGCACCATTGAGGATGCAGGTACGGTCATCAATCCACTGGTACCATGGAGTGTATGCGGGGTATTTATTAGTCAGGCGTTAGGCGTTCCTGTACTGGATTATTTGCCTTATGCGTTTTTCTGCTATTTGTCACTACTCTTGACATTGATATTCGGTTTTACCGGTATTACCATCAGCCGCGTAGATGCTCCTAGCGCCAAACCGTCTGCATAGCTCTTCATAAAAAACATAAAAATGATGCCCCAATCGGTCTGCTTGCAGGCCGATTTTTTACGCATGTTGTTTTGATCAGCAAGGTTTTATCAATTTATTCTTATCAATAAAGTTTTCACAGTAGGGCGGCGCTACCCATCGTTTAGCACCAAAGCAGATAATGGCTATATTAATATATGTTGTTGTATATTGAGGAGTGGCGCGGGTGGCGCTTTATGATGTGGTGGGCGGCTATGTGGGTGTGGTCGCTGCAGCCAAGCAAGGCGAGCGTCTGCAGTAGATACCGATGATTGACACCCATGAGGTCAACAAACGTCTGAATGATAATGATACGGATATCGACCAAAAAAACTGGGTGCTCCTCGACGTTCGAGACGCTGATGAGCGCGCCGCCGATGCGATCGAAGGCTCAGAGCACATCTATGTCGGCCATCTCAATGAGCGCTGGCAGGTACTTGATAAGCATCGTCACTATACGTTGATGTGTGCTAGCGGCGCACGAGCCACAGTCGCTACAGGCTGGCTGGCGAGTCAATGCTTTGATAATCTCGACATCTATCTGGGCGGGATAGAAGCGTGGCGCCATGCCAAATATCTTGCTGAGTGATAAGGCATGTCATCAGGCCAGTTATAAAGCATTGGTGCTCTGGTCAGTCTCCACCAAAGCACCAGCCTTTTTGATTAACGCTTAAAATGTTGCCTGCAAACTGACAGACATTTGACGCTCAGGCCCCATCCAGCAGTTGTTGATATCGTAACAGGCACCGACATAGGTTTTATCAAACAAGTTATTGATGCTCGCGCCGACAGCCAGCATCGGACTGATTTGATAATTGCCACCGATATCGACCAAGGTCACGCTTGGTAGCTCATCCGAGTTTTGTTTATCAAGCTGCATGCCGTCTTCGTAGCGTATGCCTGCATTCAGTGTAAGCTTATCTGTGGCGTAGTAGTCGGCCCACAGCGTGGCTTTGTACTTAGCTGTTTGCGCTGGGGTATTGCCGACCACATCAGGGTTGAATTCATCTTTTGTAATCTCAGCGTCGGTATAGCTATAGCTTGCCGCAACATCCACCCAGTCATTGAGCATATGACTGCCTGATATCTCAAAGCCTTTTGACTCAATCTCACCGGTCTGAGTTTGGCTTCTATAGTTGATTTCGTCTGCGACCACGACGTTTTTTTGCGTGATATCAAAGACAGCGAGCGTGCCTTTGGTCGCGCGATCTGAGGACAGATATTTGATACCCGCTTCTAGCTGGTCGGCGGTGGTGGGTTTAAACGCTTCATTGGTAATAAAGTTGCTACCAACGACAGGCTGAAACGACTGCGAATAGCTGGCATAAGGCGATAAACCATTATCCAAATCATAAATGGCCGCCAGACGACCACTGGTTTTTGAGGCATCATTATCGATCGTTTGTGCATCGTACACCGCGCCTTGTGCGGCTTTGGTCTGCTCAGTGATACTCTCAAACTTATCGTGACGCAAGCCAGCAATCACGGTCAAGTCTTGCCACTGCATCTCATCTTGTACATAGAGCCCAAGCTGGCTTTGCTCGATGTCTTCGTCTTGACGATAGGCATCTAGTGGCAGCGTAGCCGTATTTATTTGTGAGAAGTCTGGATTAGATAGGTCAAGGTTTGGCGTACCCGCTGCGCCCGCATCATAGTAAGTCGCGCTACTGTCAGTTTCTTGATACTCAATACCGAACAATAGATTATGTGAGGTATTTTCAGTGTCGAATTGATAAGCCAGCTGGTTGTCTGTGGTCCAGTTTTTCATGCGCTCATCAGTGGTATACGCCACGCGGTTTAAGATCTTATCGCTATTATCGACCAACCCGCCACTATTATACATATTGCGCTGCTCAGCTTCGGCATCGGTGTAGCGTAAGATGTGCTTAAAGGTGAGATTGTCACTGATATCCCAGTTTACCGTAATGCTTGGCATCAGTACTTCTTTACTAAAATGATTCCATTGATCTCCTGCATAGGCGTCGCTGTCTAATTTGCCATAGCTGGCGTTGTAGACCGTACCGACAGCGGGTAGTGGGGTGGATGGTACCATTTCTGGATCATCTTGATAAAACAGATTAGCAAGCACAGAGACATCGTCAGTCGCCTGCCACTCAAGCGATGGATTAATCAGTAATCGCTCTTCTTCGGTGGTCTGCATTTGACCGTCTTTTTGACGTTTGAGCGCCACTAGACGGTAGTTCAGCGCATCGTTGACTGGTCCTGTCGTATCGACCGCTACCTCTTTTAAGTTTTGATTGCCAAGTCGCAGCTGCACTTCGGTTTCTTGCGTGCTCTTTGGGGTTTTGGCGATCTGGTTGACCATACCACCTGGTGCAGCATAACCGTAGAGCGAAGAGGCGGGACCTTTGACCACCTCGACCGCTTCAGTCGCATAGACATCGACTTGTGGCATCAGATTCCACGCGCCATCATAGGGCAGTCTGAGGCCGTCATAAAAGTTTGAGTAGGTCTTAAAACCGCGGATATTATACTCATCAAAGATAGAGACTGTGCCGCGGCTCTCCGAGCTTATGCCTGGCTCATAACGCAAAGCAGCGTTGACACTATCTGCTTGGCGCTTTTGTAACAGCTCCTGATCGATGCGGGTATAGCTCATGGGCGCATCTTCAGGGTCTAAGGCGGTCTTGGTACCGGTGCTGCGATAGCCATCGGCATAGACAGTAATGGCCTCTAACGTGGTCGATGGGGCGATCGAGGTCGCAGCCGTGGTCGTTTCGCTTTTGCTGATGACTTCTTCGCCTGTAGACGACTCAGCACTGCCTGAGTTGTCGATTGTCTTGGCCGCAATCGATTGCGCGGCTGCGATATGACTGATACCCATTAATAGGCCGATCTGTACGGCCAATGTCAGGTGTTTTTTTCGGATGGTTCGGATAGATAGAGGGGGTAAATGAGACCGCATCTGATGTCCTTTTGAACTGAAATGGTTGGCTTTTGGGTACAAAGTTGTAACAATACTTACAACAATAAGAATAATAACATTAATGATAATTGTTATCACTAAAAAATTGCATTCAAGGACTCCGTATAGTCAAATCTAAATTGCTCGATAAAGCGTTGGTTTTCTTGCGTGCTGTACCTGCGCTGCTCGATGCTGCGTAAAACGACACTTCATCTCGCCATATCGTTTTTATATCGGATTGACTATAGAAGTATCGACCACTGCGAGTAGTGCGTATCGTGCCAAGCGCGCGTCATTTATTTGAGCATCGCAATGGCGTCGATGCTGGCACGCTGCCGTTCTTCAGCGTTTAGCTCTATCAGTCGGCCTGCTTTCATCAGTAGCAATCGATCGGCATGCTCAAAATAGCTGTCGTCGTGACTAATGATAAACAAGGTTTTGCCCATGGCTTTGAGCTTAGGTATCAGTGTTTGATAAAACACACGGCGAAAGGCAGGGTCTTGGTCTGCGGCCCATTCATCGAGGAGGAGGATGTCTTTTTGTTCGGCGACAGTGATGAGCATGGCCAGTCGTTTTCGTTGGCCTTGTGACAGCTTATCGGTAGAGAGGGTGTCGTCAGTGATGCTCACTTTGTCTTGCAGATTGAGCTGATGCAGCCATGTATCCGTCAGTACTCGATCAGGCGCTTGTCCTTTAGGGCCGATGAGCTGCGTAAACAGATGCTGATCGCTAAAAATCGCCGAAAACAGCTGGCGATAATCGGCGCTACTTTGTAAGTTGTTAGTTTGTAAGTCGCTACTTTGTGAATCGCTGTTTTGAGAATGAATGAGCTTTCCATCGACTGTTACGGTGCCCGTCGTTGGGGCAAAAATCCCCGTGATGATCTTGGCCAGCGTAGACTTACCGCTACCATTTGCCCCTATCAAAAACACCACATCGCCACGTTGCAAGGTTAGCGTGACAGACTGTAAGATATCATCGGCATGCTCGCTGTCGACAGCTGTCACATTTTGGCTATCGGTGTTGTGTGGGTAGCGATAACAGATATCCTGAAAACAGATGGTTTGCCAGTTTGTCGCCGCGCTGTCTGTTTGAAAATCCGGCTGATAATCAGCAAGTGCCAACGCCTGTATTTTTTCTAACGCCACTTGGGCAGTTTGTAGCGTGGGATAAGCGCCGACAGCATGTAGGAGCGGGGACTGCATAAATAAAATCGTCAAAGAAAACGTCGTGGCCACAGCCATGGAGATGCCCAGAGAGCTTGCGACAGCAAAGATGATACCAATCGCGGCAAACATCATGATATTGGACCAGTTTACTGCCGATAAATGAAAGGTGTCAGACTTGGTCACGGTCTGTTCATAGGCCTTGGCGTGCCGCAAAAAGTCGTCGTTATACAGTCTTTGGGCGCGGTGTTGGTTGAGCGCCAGCTCTTTACGCCCTTCTATGATGGACTGATAATCTTGGTATAAATTATCATTGATCTCGCGTAGCTCTGTCAGATGCGTATAGACGTGCTTGACCAAAATAGTACTGATCCAAATCGTCATCACAATCCAGAACATGACAATCAATAACAATGGCAGCGACAGCCAGCCCAGATACAGCCCGACACCTACCGATAAAATCACGCCTTGTACCAGCTCTGGCATGCGTACAAACGCGGTGGTGATAGACTGAATGTCAGAGGATAGGCTGGCAAGTAAGCGCGCGCTCCCTAGATTATCTATCTGCGGCACGGCGGTGTCGATGATTTGTTTGACCAGTTTTGTCCGTAGCTCATAGACAAATCGATGACCCAAGCGTGTGAGGGCATATTGTGCTAAAAACGTGGTCGTTAGCAATAGCAGCACCAATAGTGAAAACTGCCCCAAGCTCTGCCATGATAAAGCACTAAAGACAGACTGGCTGATAAAGGTGTGATTGATATACGCAATGATACCGACGCTGACGGCGGCATTGAGCAGGTTTAATAAAACAACTTTTAAAAACGGCAGGCGATAGTGCGCCCATACCATATGATACAAAGAAGCGGCAGGGCGAGGGGACATAAAGACTCAATAAATATACGTTTTTGAGGGTTTTAAAGAAGCTTGGCGTTCGCCCTATAGATGCTTATAAGGCTGAACGCTGATAAAAAACAAATACAGGCTATATAAATAAAAGCTATGACAAGTAGAAGCTATAAAAAATAGCTTTTTATATCGATTCCTTGTCCTTGCTCTGCGACTGGGTGAAAAAACACAGCCTAAGAAGCCGGCTGAATGTCTAGTTTAAACTCCCACGAGGTCGCCGTCGTCGCCGTGCTATCAGGATAATTGATCTTATCCAAACGCACACGCGCATAGCTGTTGCCTTCAGCAGATCTGATAAGGGCGCCTTGAGCACTATCAAGTGGTTTGGCATTTAGCTGATGGGTCATGCCATTGTAGGTGTACCAGCCAAAATCCAAATTCGGGAAGTTGCCAGTATACGCAGGGTTGAGATCCGAGCCTTTACTGTCAATAACCCAGCTTCTGGCGCTTAGTGGCTTGTCGTAGTCTGCGGTGCTGGTGAGGTCGGCTAAGGTCGCTGCACTACCATCGGTGATAAATTGACTGACAATAGGCTCGTCTTTTGCGTCATAATATCCTGCTGGTGTGGCGGCAAGATAACCGCCAATCTTACCACTGCCCGAATCTCCACCATTTAAAATCACATCATTACGCTTAAAGCCGATCTGCCAAGTGCTGTCTTTGTCCGTGCTGCTTTGGCCTGTTTTTAGGTCGACATATACCCAATCATCATTGCTGGTGGCGTTGATGGTTTGGGTCTGTACCTTGTTTGGTAGCGCCGTATCAATCCAGCGAATGGTTGGGTAGCCAGATTTTCCAGCATCATTGTAGTAGTTGGTGATTTGCAAGGCATAGATCGGCTGCTGGACGCTGCTGTCTGTCATGGCGCTACTACTGTCTGTGGTGACCATATAGACGCGGTTGTTGGGATATAGCTGATGATTGCCTTGTAAGTTGTACTCAAACCAAGGCTTGGCAGTAAACACCCCGCCGCTGCGGTCTTCGTTATAGTGCAGGCTGATGTCACGGCCTGTATCAGGGTCAAGGGTGGCATTGGTATAACGGCTCAGATCAGACCAATCGATCAAGCCAAAAACCCCGCCCATGCCTGCGCCAGAGTCGCCACTATTGGACCAAAGCTTGACCGAACGTGCTTGGTTTTCAAACTTAATATCCCACGTATCGCCGTCACATGAGCTTTCAGCTTGGGCATCAAAGTCATAACAAGTGGCACTATCAGGTGCTAGGTTGGTGACTTGCCATGTGGCGGTTTCGCTAAAGCTGGCACTGCTGGCAGGCGGTGTGCTGCCATCATTATCGCTATTTCCGTTATTGCCACTACTCGAGCCATCACTGCCGCCACCGCAGCCGGTCATGCTAAGGGCTAATAGGCTGCTGCTAAAAAGTAGTGCCAATTTGGTCGGCTTGGTGCTCATTGCTAGGGTGGGTTTGGTCATGTCAGGCTCCTTGATGGTTGTTGTTTTGGCTAAAGATAAAAACAGCGCTATAGACAGAGTTTTTTAAACAATTGTTTTAAAAAAGTTGCTTTAATATAAGTGCGGGCAAGGGCTTACCAGTGATAGCTGGCACCCAGTAACCATTCACGATTGTCGATCGGGCGATAGTCACTGGCATCGGTGACATCCCGCTGTACATCGAAGATATTATTAATCGCCGCGTATAGGCTCAGGTTTGCCGTCATGTCATAATTGAGCTTGCTATCGAGCGTCCACCAAGACGGCGAGTACGTCTGTGCGCTGGTGCTGACGAGCTGTTTGGATTCGTAGTTGAGGCGCGGGATCAGCTGTAGCTTGTCGTTGATTTGATAGTCAAGTGCCAGCATGGCCTTGTGATTGGGCTTATAGGTCAGCTCGGTATCGGTGACATTGTTGTGGGTCTTGAGATATGCATAGCTGGCTTGTAGTTTGGCGCGCTCGTCCACTTGCCAGTCGATACCGATATCGCCGCCGTAGGTTTTGGCGCTATCGACGTTCATATATTTATAAACAGCGATATTGCCATCAAAGGTCGCATTGTCTTCATCGGTTTGGATAAGGTCGTCAACGTCATTATAAAAACCATTGACAGTGAGGTTGAGTGTATCGCTCAGCTGACCTTGGTAGCCGATTTGGTAACTGGTTGAGGTCTCCGGCTGCAAGTTTGGGTTGCCCATCACTTTATAGCCCAAATTGCTATGATCAAAGACGTAGTAGCGCTCTTTTAGATTGGGCACGCGATAACCGCCGCCAATACTGCCGCGCAAGATATGCTCGCGGCCGCTGGCGTCCAAATGGTTGTATTTGAGCGATACTTTTGGCGCCGTATGGCCACCAAAGTCTTCATCGTTTTGGTAGCGAATCCCGCTCAGTACCTCCCAGTTCTCACCGATTAGCCAGTCGTCTTGTATATACAGCTCACCGACGTCACGGCTGACCTCATCGCTGATCAGCTCGCTGACTTGGTTTTTCGTTTGGCTCAGCTTGTCTTGTTGAAGCTGCCCGCCGACCTGAATAAGATGAATGTGATCGCCGGATAGCACCAACTCAGGTAGGTCGAGCTGTGCCTGCGCTAGCGTGGTACTGATGTCGGTGTCACGGGCGCTGGTAATGGTCTGCTGGGTTTTGGTATTAGACTCACTTTGATAGTCCTCATGCAGCGCTTGAGCGGACAGCCGATAGGTCTTGCTACGATCGTCTGCATGCGGCGTGATATCAGCACGCGCACCGACACTAAAGCGCTGTTTGCTGATGTGCTCATCTCGCTGCTGCGCCAAATAGCGCGGTGCCACATAGTAATTAAAGCGGCTGACGTCATCTTCTTTATAGTGACTGGCCTCTAGCCAATATTGAGCGTTTTTGACCATGCGGCTATCGTCGCTACTATTGCTATCGTTTGACATGCCTTTGCCATCAGGGCGATAGCTTAGGCGTGCGCTGATTTGTGACTGCTCGCTGGCGTCTTTGAGTCTGGGCCACGCTTTATGATCCAAGCTCAAGCCATCATTGTCTAGATATGAGCCTGATAGGCGCGCCTGAAAACGCTGGTCTTTATCTAAAGCGCCTTCTACGCTGGCTTCGACATAGCGTTTGTTGGCGTCTATTTCTTTACCTGATGGGTTTTGTTCACCATTACTGGCAATCTCGGTGGTGATATGTCCTGTCGCTGCACCGATAGGTTTGGTGATGATATTAATCACCCCGCCCATGGCTGCACTGCCAAACTGCGCTGACGCCGCTCCTTGTACCACTTCTATTTGCTCGATATCCATATTCATGTATTGATTTAAGTTCACCGTCGAGCCCGTACTGGCGGTAATCGGTAAGCCATCGATGAGCACCAATACCTGATCGCCGGTGAAGCCTTGCATACTGACTTCATAGCCTGTCTTGCCATGGACTTCGCGCAAGTAAACATTGGGCAACAGCGCCAGTGCTTCTTTTAAGGTATGGGCGTGGTTGTCATCGAGCGTTTGGCGGCTCAGTACTTGCATCGCAACTGGCGCATCGCTTAAGGCACGCTCTGAGCGTGTGGCGGTCACCACGATAGGGTCGAGACGGACGCTTGGTAGGGCAGAATCATCGGTAAGCTCAGGAGTGTCGTCCACAAAGTCTGCTGCTTGGACGCTGACAGGGGCCAACGCAAATAACGCCAAGGCGATGCTAGTGACCAAATCACGCTGTCGCCACTGTGGTAAACGAGTAGAGAAGCGGGTATCTGGTAAATAAGAGCGAAGCGGGGACATCGACATAAACAAAACAACCTTCGTAAAAGAGAAAGCAAAAAACAGAGAGGTTTGACGCTCTGTTTTATTAAAGTTATTTATCAAAACAACAAAATAAGCGGTTAGCGGTGATTTAATCCTTCAAGGTTCTGTTACTTAAAAACTCAATGCGAGTAACAAAGCCCAGACATCATATTTCAAACGATAATAATTATCAACAAGTAAATGATAATTATTTCTATTTACAAACTAAAAAATTGTTGCCATAATCATTCCCGTTCAATACCGCCTGACAAAAACGATAAGCACAAACATGGAGCGCTGCCATTTTGCTTGATTTAATGAGATAGATTTGGCCAAAGGCGGCGATTATTATTCAGTCATTTATCTCTTTGCTGTACATCTCTTTGCGCGTATATAGCGAGCTGATTGGCTTTTTATTATTTTTTTTATGGAGACCCTCATGAGTCAACCGTTATCTTTAATCACAAAAAATACCGAGCTGTGGCAACAGTACCAAGCACTAAAAGCAAACACGCCGATGCTGTTTCCGACAGAAGGGGCGGCGGCATTGGGGGTCAGCGAGTTTGAGCTGATGCTCGCATCGCCTTACAGTCAGTACATCGGAGATCAGTGCAAAACGGTATTACAGCAGTTTGCACGCTTTGGCAGTGTTGAGAGTATCGTCAGAAACGATCTGGCCGTACATGAAAAAACCGCGCCGTATCACAATTTAAAACTCGGCGAAAAGATGGGATTGGCGCTCAATGTTGGTGGTTTGGATTTACGGTTTTTTATGTGGCAGTGGCAGCATATGCTGGCGGTCACCGATACCAGTCGCACAGGCAAACCGTCTTATAGCATTCAGTTTTATAACGGTCAGGGAGCGGCGATTGATAAAGTCTATCTGCGCGAATTAAGTGATGAGAATATCGCCAGCTGGCAAGCGCTGATTGCGGCGCAGCAGCAGACGGTAAATACGGAGACGCTGACGTTAGAGGTACAAGCGCCGCTAAGTGACTGGCGTTACAAGGCGCTGGATGAAGGCGCACGCACGCAGCTCCAACAAGGCTGGCAGGCAATGACAGATGTGCATCAGTTTCATTCATTATTAAAAAATCTCGATATCGACCGTGCCAGCAGCTACCGTCAAGCGCCAGAGCAGATGACGCAGCAGCTTGAGGTTAGCGCTGTCGAAGCGGTATTTACGCAGGCCCGTGATGCCAAATGCCCGATTATGATATTTGTCGGTAATAGCGGACTTGTGCAAATTCAAACGGGTACGGTGCAGACGCTTAAACGCATGGGGGATTGGTTTAATATTTTAGACAAAGACCACAATGACTTTACCCTGCATCTCAAAGACAAAGCTTTGGCGCAAGTATGGTGCGTGAGGCGCCCTACCAAAGACGGCATCGTGACTTGTATTGAGGGCTTTGATAATAAAGGGTCGAGTGTCTTTAGCGTGTTTGGTCAACGACTCGAAGGCACACCTGAGCTGGCTGAATGGCAGCAAATAGTTGCTAATGTTGTCGACGAACATGGCTATACAGAAGCGTCAGCACCAGCAGTCATGGCTGAAGTAGAGAGCGCATAAATCAATCATAAAAATCAATTTTGGATAATTATTTAACATTAATGGCTTATAAATATAGTCAGTTCAAAATAAAATCGAGACGCTCATATGAACGTGCAACTGGTATAAATTTATAAGCATTTTGTTTTGAGTTGGCTATATATAGGGTCATTTTTTACGTTAGTAAATTAGGAATACGTATGCTTTCTGCCTTATCAAAAACAACACCCACGCACTCAGTTATCAATAAAAAACATACCCGTGGTGCTATCAGTACGGCTGCCATCCTTAGTATATTGGCCGTGCCGTCGCTTTCTGCTCAAGCTTATGAGCGTATCGTCGCCATGAGTCCCGATGTCGCCGATGTGGTCGTGGCGCTAGGAGCGACCGATAAGCTGGTGGGTAAAGATGCTACCAATAAAAATCCGGCGCTAAAGAGCGTGCCCGCTGTGGGCATGCACCGTAATATCACCGCCGAGTCGGTGTTGGCAGTCAAGCCTGACTTGGTGCTCGGCAGCTATATGGTACAGCCGGCGAGTATCTATCAGCGCCTAAATGGACTAAAAGTCAAAGCCGTCAATGTCGCACCCAAAGAAGAGGTCAGCACCTTTGCCAGCAGTATCAAGTCCATCGGCAGTTATGTCGATAAAAAAGCTGCCGGGTCGCAGCTCGCCAAGCGTTGGCAGGCAGGGATGAGTCCTATGGCAAAAACCGGTAAGCGCTATCTGCTAAGTTACGATGGCCGTATTGTCGCTGGCAAGGGCACAGTAGGCGATGAGCTGATTCGCCGTGCGGGCGGAATCAATGCCGCCAACGTATCGGGGCTAAAACCCTTGTCGAGAGAAGGCTGGCTGGCCGCCAAGCCTGATGTGATTATCATTGCCGAGCATAATGAGGCGGTCGTTGGCGGTGTCAGTCAATTTAGTAAGCGTCCTGAGGTTGCTGCCAGTACAGCAGGTAAAAATGGCGGCGTCCATTTTTGGCCAGCCGATGATTTTTTGCGTTATGGCTTACAGTCGCCTGAAGTGCTAAAAAAGCTAAATGCACTCGCAAAATAGCCTAAGTAAACAATCTAAATCAAGCAAGTATACTCACTGAGTTTTTATCTACATAAAACGATACTTTCCATGGCAAATACACTAACAGCACCGACCTCTGTATTATCAAGTAAATACAAGCACAGCCTTTATTATCTGGTGGCGGCGGCCATATCACTGCTACTGATTTGGCTGGCCCTTGGTATTGGCTTTGGCGACTGGTCAAGCCCCAATCATCTTGACGATACTATCTGGCAGCTGCGCTATCCGCGCGTGGTGACGGCATTGCTGGTTGGTATGGCGTTGTCTGTGAGCGGGGCGGCGCTGCAGGCATTGTTTGAAAACCCATTAGCCGATCCGAGCCTAATCGGTACGTCAGGTGGGGCAGCGCTTGGGGTGGTGCTGGTATTGGCGTTGGGGTTTGGCGGCGTTGGCATACCGCTTGCCGCTTTTAGCGGAAGCGTATTAGTGTGTTTGTTTATTCTCGCTTGTCATCGGTTTTTGGGCGGCGGGCAGATGGGTCTGCTGATATTAGGGTTTGTGATCAGTGCGTTTTGTGCGGCCGTGGTCAGTCTGATTTTATTTATGTCTGATGATATGGTGCTGCGCTCGGCGACCAATTGGCTGTCGGGCAGTATGGCGGAGGCAGGGTTTGTGCCGCTGCGCTATGCGATGATTTCTATGATCTTGGGGCTGGCTATCTTATTACCCTTAGGTCGGCAGTTAGATGGGTTGATGCTAGGGGAGGCCGCTGCTAAGTCCTTGGGTATCAAAGTGGGAGTGGTGCGCTGTCTGGTGGTGATTGCCTCGGCATTATTGACAGGAGCGGCGGTATCCTTAGCCGGCGTCATCGGCTTTATTGGCATGATGGTGCCCAACCTACTGGCTATTTTGTTTGGTGGCGGGCGTATGCGGCTGATGATTTGGTCGGGCTGGCTTGGGGCGATATTATTGCTGCTCATTGATGGCACAGCGCGGCATGTCGCTTATCCAGTGGATGTGCCTGTTGGCATCGTTTTAGCGCTGCTTGGTGGCCCCTTCTTTATTTGGCTATTTGTGCGCAGTAGCCGCCGTTAATTGATAGGAGTAACTATGCTTGATTCATTTTTTCAAAGTGGACGCAGCGCTGCGGCAGCAAAACCCGTGTGGCCAGTACGGTCAATGCAAACAGGGCAACCGAGTCAAAATAATAATACAAGTCATGAGAAAGCAAGCGAGCTGTTGTCGATGCAAGATATTCATATCTCGCATGGCGACAAAGTGCTGCTAAAAATAGATAAGCTAACCGTGCCAAGCCAAAAGCTCGTCGCCTTTATCGGGCCCAATGGTGCAGGTAAAAGCACATTATTGCATACAGTATTGGGTCAGCATACTGGGGTGGCGTTAAAAACACAGGGGTATATCACGGCTCAAGGCCAGCCTATCGATGAGATGATGCGTGATGGTCATATCGCTTGGGTTGGGCAACATGAGCGTTTTGAGCTGCCGCTTACGGTGCTTGATTATGCGCTATTGGGCGTCTCGCCAAACCTTGCTTGGTATCAGCGGCCAAATCGTCACCATGTTGATCGCGCGCAAACCTTGCTGCAAGATTTTGAGCTGTCAAATCTAACCGATGCCCGTGTGCAAACCTTGTCAGGCGGGGAAAAGCAGCGCTTGGCTATCGTGCGGGCGCTGATGCAAGACACCAAAATCATGATGTTTGATGAGCCGACCAACCATCTTGACATTCGCCATCAGCGTTTTTTATTGCATTATTTACACACCCTGGTACATGAGCAGCGCAAAAGTATCTTGGTAGTGCTGCATGACTTGACCCATGCCTATCGTTATACCGATGAGGTGGTACTACTAAACGGTGGGAGAGTTATTGCCCAAGGCACGCCTACTGAGGTAATGACCCGTCAACGACTCAGCGCTGCCTATGATGTCGATATCAAGGCACATCAGACCGAAGATGGGATGGTGTTTGTATGATTTGGCAGATAGTCATGGTCAATAAAGACCGATAATCATTAACTGATGATGGACGCCTTAAAACCCTGCTTTGGCCTGCAGGGTTTTGAGGCGTCTCAAAACTTGCCGTTCAGCAGTAAGCGATAAATATCATAAAACTTATAAAGGATAAATTATGCATATCACGGCAAATTTCGATGCAGGTAATATCGATATTATCAATACACAAAATAAAAACGACATTCAACTGGCGATTCGACCAGACGAGGGGGGCGAATTTTTTCAGTGGTTTAATTTTCGCCTAACAGGTCAGGCAGGTGAGCAGTACACTTTAAATATCGTCAACGCAGGGGAGGCGTCATACGTTGCAGGGTGGGAAAACTACCAAGCAGTTGCTTCGTATGATCGGGAGTATTGGTTCCGTCTGCCTACCACTTATAAAGACGGCAAGTTGACTATAGTGGCAGACTTGGAATATGACAGTATTCAAATTGCCTATTTTGCCCCATACAGTTATGAGCGTCATCAAGACCTGCTGGCGGCTGTCCAAACGCACCCATTGGTAGCGTTGGAGCATCTGGGCGAGACCCTTGATAAGCGTGATTTGACGTTAGTAAAAATCGGTAATGGTGATGGCAGTAGTGAAACGCATAAACGCAGCATTTGGATTACCGCTCGCCAGCATCCCGGCGAGACGATGGCAGAGTGGTTGGTTGAGGGGTTGATATATGCGTTGCTAGACAGCGATAATGCCACTACCAAGCAGCTATTAGAAAAAGCCGATGTCTATATCGTGCCAAATATGAACCCCGATGGTAGTGTGCGTGGACATCTACGGACCAATGCTGCTGGTACCAACTTAAACCGTGAATGGTCTAACCCAAGCTTGGACAAAAGCCCTGAGGTCTTTTATGTAATCAATAAGATGGAGGAGACTGGCGTTGACCTCTTTTATGATGTGCACGGCGATGAAGCGTTGCCATATGTGTTTTTAGCCGGCTCACAGGGCACGCCAAGCTATAATGATCGTCTGGCACATTTGCGTGATAGATTCTCAGAGGTGTTAAAGCTTGCTTGTGCAGATTTTCAGTCTGAATATGGCTATGAGATCGACGCACCAGGCACCGCAAATATGACCGTCGCTACCAATTGGGCAGCCGAGCATTTCGATTGTCTGGCCAATACGTTGGAGATGCCTTTTAAAGACAATGATAATAGCCCTGATGCAGTGACAGGCTGGTCGCCTGAGCGTTCTATGAGACTGGGTGAGGCATCGTTGGTTGCGATGTTGGCAGTCGTCGATGATTTACGCTAGTTTTAAAAATCTAGGCATCGTTGGTTGCGATGTTGGCAGTCGTCGATGATTTACGCTAGTTTTAAAAATCTAGCCACCGATACTGTTTGAGCCTTCAATATCTCTTGTTATTACTATCTAAAAATAGCGCCTACAAGGGCGCTATTTTTTTTGTCAAAAAAAAGAGAACAATGATAAAGCGGTAAATACTGCCCTTATCGAGATTATTATCAAGGCTTTTTCATCGAAGTGTCATAACTGACCGATACACTGCTGAGCTACACAAGACAAGTAGTTTAATAAATGACGATTAAATAGACAGTAAGCGACTAGGTGAGTGGATATGTTAGAGCTAAGACAAGTGACAAAAAAATATGAGGACAAGGTAATATTTGAGGATCTTTCACTCAGGATAAATAAGGGTGAGATAGTGTCCATCTTAGGGCCATCTGGCTGTGGTAAGACCACTTTATTGCATATGATTTTGGGGTTGACCGACATCAATGGCGGCCGCATCGCCTATAACGGCGAGGACATTACTCGCGTCTCCATGAGGCAAAGAGGCTTTAATATCGTCTTTCAGGACTATGCGTTATTTCCCAACCTGAGTGTCAAACAAAATATCGAATATGGTCTGCGTAACAATCCGAATATGAGCACACAACAAGAAGTCGATGAACTGGTCGACTTGCTCGACATCAAAGCCCATCTAAATAAGCGTATTCATCAGTTATCTGGTGGTCAAAAGCAGCGTGTCGCGCTGGCACGTACATTGGTGATGAAGCCAAAGATACTGTTATTAGACGAGCCGTTATCGGCACTAGATGGAGTAATTAAGGAAACCGTCAAAGCGCGCATTCGTGAGATTGCCGTGCGCTATCAGCTGACTACCTTGATCGTCACCCATGACCCCGAAGAGGCGATGACGTTATCGGATCGTATCCTACTGCTATCAGAAGGCAAGGTGGCGCAGTTCGCTCAGCCCGCTGAAATCATACACAACCCTGCCAATGATTTTGGCACCAACTTCATTCTTAATCAGCTCAATATCAAACGCCGCAATATCTTAAGCTTATTTGCTGATGGTCTCTCTGAAACCGACCCGCTGAGCAAATACACGCAAACTCAAAACTATGGCCACCATGAGGCTGATATTAGCTCCCGTCCTACAGACTCTCATACTCTCACCGCTCATGATAAGCAACAGTCAAAAAACGCGGTAAAAGGCTAAGCTGATAAAAGTCTGTAGTAACTGTATTGGTGACTGAGAGACTGACGATAGATGTCATTTAGTAAAAACCTGACCATTTGATTGTTTTGGACGTTTATGAAGCTAAGTAACCCACCCCAAGCAAAAGCCATTTGGCTATTTGTGACGATTTTATTCATCGTTTTTTTATTTGTACCCTTAGGTAAGATGCTGGCGCTGTCACTAAATGTCAGCGATGGTATCGGCTTGGACAATTATACCGCCATCGCAAGTAGTGATGGCTTTCAGCAAGTAATGCTTAATAGCTTTTTTGTGGCGACGATAAGTGCGCTGAGTGCCACCGTGCTCGCTTTTATCTTAGCTTATACCGTGCATTGGACCAATTTACCAAAGGGCTTTAAAAAGGTCATCAAGGTTGCCGCCTTATTGCCCATGTTGTTGCCTACGGTGACTGAATCGCCCTGACTATATCGGAGAGTGATTTACTTGAGTCAGGCAGCAATGCCTGACAGGGTTAAATTATCATAATAATGCTTTTCAAACTCAAAGGGTAGCACACAACCAATCGTACTATGCAGTCGTATTTTGTTGAACCAGTCTACCCATTAAAGAGTTGCCAATTAAACATCGTTCACGTCCTGCTAGATCACCTCAGATTTATCATTCAGCCAATGCTTTGTCATATGAATTAGCTGTGGTACCGACAGAAGCAATCACGCCGGAGTCAGTCATCTTTTCAGTGTAACGAATGGATAATTACTGAACCCCTCGATCACTGTGATGAATCATATTTTTAGGGTTGTTTCTATCAGTTATCTCTTCATTAAACGCTCTATAGTACACCGAGCAACCTGTAGCTCGTCCGCTTTCATCTGCTGCCAGACCTTACGAGTACCGTAACAGCATTAAGCATGTCACAAAAGGTGGCTTTATGAATGCCTGTGTAGCGTTTAAAATCAGTGTCATTTTGTTTGAGTAGCTTATGTATTCTCTTAATGCGCTCAATGGTATTTTCAACCATATTTAACTATAGCGTGCCGTGCCAGGGTCGTCAGTCGGTCGTAGAGTGCTTTATTAAGCTAAACGGTCTGGTGGTATTCAGGCGTGATGATGACGGGCTATCTGATACACTGATGTGGATTATCTATGCCAATTGGTAAGCGCGGGCTGAGATTTTTGCAGTTTGTTCTTGATATGCTATACCCCAAACAAAATAAAATTGTGAGGCTTTGGTCTTCTAAGTCCTTAGCGCACAAATATCTCTCATATCTGACTGATACCGCGCGTACGGATAGGTTTTTGACCAGTTGTATTCGTATTAAATTTGATGCAGTGGTAAATATCTGCGAGCTGTCAGAGCTTGTTCCTACATTATCACGGCTTGTGCCGTGGCAAGTTGTGCCAGAGATTGCGGTTAACCTACCATCAACTCAGAACATGGACGTCAAGGTTGCGGTGGCTGGCGAGGTCATCGCAGTAGTTGATTTTTCCCCTTTTTGAAATATTTAAGAATAAATTTGACATATCATAACCCTAGGGTTATATTGTACTTAATAATTTATAACCCTAGGGTTATGGTTATTACAATAGAAATGAATTTTGATTATAGGAGGTTTTTATTAAGTCATCCGAGCTTATAGATATGCTCATAGCAGATGGATGGTATTGGGTCGCCACTAAGGGTAGTCATTTCCAGTACAAGCATAAAACTAAAAAGGGCAGGGTTACTGTCCCACACCCTAAAAAAGACCTACCGAAAGGTACTGTTAATAGTATTTTCAAACAAGCTGGATTGAAATGATCCAGTGGCTTTAGCAATAGTTAGCTTTGTTTGTAAACGAAGCTAACGTTTGACTACAGCTAACTTGTAAATACTAATAAAAAATCTGTTTTGAAATAATCTATACCGTTGAATTAATAAAACCTATATAAAGGAGTCTAGCCATGTTTTATCCTATCGCAATCGAGAGAGGAGATAGTCATACAGCGCATGGTATCCGTGTACCTGATTTACCAGGATGCTTTTCTGCTGCTGATAACTATCAAGATGCTGTTGATATGGCGATTGAAGCTATTGAGCTGCATTTAGAAGGCTTGGTAGAAGACGGAGAACAAATCCCACTTCCTTCTGATATCGGTGCTTATATGGATAATCCAGAGTACGAAGGTGTAACTTGGGCTTTAGCGCCAGTCGATGTAAATCGTTATCTCGGAAAAACTGAAAAAATCAATGTAACTTTGCCAAGCCGTCTGATTCATATGATTGATGAGAAAGTTGCAAGCAATAAAGAACGTTATAAGAGTAGAAGTAATTTTATTGCATTATTGGCAGAAAAGAATTTTTTTGCACATTGATATTGGCTATTTAACAAAAGGGGCTGTCCTAGATAAGTAAAATTATTTAGAACAGCCCCTTTTATTTAACAACATTGTAGAGGTGCTAGTAGATAATGACAATTATTTAACAAAGACTAAAAACTAGGTATGACATGGGTTTAAAGGGCTTGAGGTAATGCGAGGTGATGTCTAAATACAATGATTGGCGCGCCCACCACGCTTCAATCAACAGGATATAGATCTTTATTTATAGGGACTCAAGGTTTTATTTTTATTATATGCACAGCAATATGTACAACATTTCACTACCATTAAACTGCTTTTTATCTATGCGAGTAGAACCAGCTCAGTTACAAAAATTACGCTTATCTGAGTCGTTTCCTATCGATGAAGTTTAGTATTTAATCATATAACTTATGACAAAGTTATTATTTTTTAGTATTGATCGATGTGTTCAGTAATAGAATTATTATTTTTATTAGGCTACATACGCCAGTCACTTACTTGCTACAAAATACTGCTTGCTACTTTCTTTCATGGGGTTGAATTGTGGAATGCTGCACGCGCTCAATAATGGCGCTTAAATGTGTGCGTTTTTAATGCATTTATGTGCATCGCGCATTGCGATTGTCTAAATATAGCTAATTTATAGCTACGTTTTTTAATGCGTTTGGCTGCATCATGCTAGTCTAGAACCTAATCAGCATGGTTGCTAGCTAGTGTGTCGGTTGATGCCAGTCTTATTATTTTCTGGTGCCTTGGTGCCTTGGTGCTTGCTTGGTTCCGCTATAACGGTGTGCTGATATCGGTTTGCGAGTTTGGCACCAAGAGCAAAAACGCCTTTTTTGGTGCTTAACTTTTCGCTTCTTAGTGCCACATTTCCCTAATTAAGTTTCCTAATGCTGTTAGGTTTCCGTCCTCAAGCCTTTGTGTGTATAGCTGTTTCCACTTTATCAGTTTCTAAAACTGACAAGAAATGTTTCCTGATTATCGTCAGTTTCCTGTATTTTTCCTCACCTTCGGCAATGCCAGTGCTGATACTAAAAGCAACTTGCACTTTGCTTGCATGGGGTTAAATTGCTAAACGCACATAGTACGTCGAATTTCTATACGATGAAATATATTACTAATCGAATAAATCTCACATTCAGACTTGCCGAGTAATGTCGAATACCCTTATGATGGATATATTTTGTCTAGAATGGGGTAGTACCTCATCGCTGAAACACGATCTACATCCTATATCCCTGCTCAATAACCAAAAGATACTCCCATGACCAAAAATTTCTCTCAAACAGCGGCTTTCATCTGGTCTGTCGCTGATCTATTACGCGGTGACTTTAAGCAATCGCAATACGGCCGCATCATCTTGCCATTCACACTACTACGCCGCTTAGAGTGCGTACTAGAAGAGACCAAAGCCGCTGTCGTTGCAGAAAACCAGCGTAT
>NZ_JAPEHS010000109.1:0-6418 GCF_028823565.1 Psychrobacter sp. A3 | reverse complement strand
ACGCCATCGCCGATACCTTCAATGAAGTATATGACAGCCGCCCCAACGTCGACAGCAAAAACCCAGATTTTTCTGTGTTTGCTACTGTCAATGACAAGCAAGCCGAGCTGTATCTAGACCTATCTGGTACCAGCTTGCATCGCCGCGGCTATCGTGTGGCCATGACCGACGCGCCTTTAAAAGAAAACCTAGCCGCAGCGCTACTCTATAGCGCAGGTTGGCATAAGAAAAACGACGCAGGTAACACGCCTTTTTATAACGCTCTTATCGATCCTATGTGCGGCTCAGGTACGTTTATTATCGAAGCGCTCTTGATGCATTGTGATTATGCTGTCGGTATCGATAAAGCAGCCAATCAATTCGGATTTTATGAATGGCAACATCATGATGATGCGCTCTGGCAGCAGATGATTGAGGGTGCCCAAAACCGTTTTCGCGAGGCGCTCGCCATTGCTCAAGAGCAGCCAGACACCTTGCCGCTGATTTTGGGTTTTGATGCTGATAGCGGCGCGATACTCGCCACAGAAAAAAACCTGATCGCCGCAGGGTTGCAAGAACTGTTGCCGCTGCTTGATATCGAGACGCGCGCGCTCAATCAACTAGGCGGTGTGCTAAAGCCGCTGGTCGATGACGGCCGCTTGAGCAATCCGCTTGTCATTACCAACCCACCTTATGGCGAGCGCTTGGGCGATGAAGACATTATCAAGCCTTTATACCAGTCAATCGGGCTTATTTTGCAAGACAGCTTTGCAGGTAGTGGCATTAATCCAATGCTTGGCATACTGGCCGCTCGTGTCGAGCATGTCGATATCTTGCCAATCAAAGAACCAAAAACCCTGCGCTGTCACAACGGTGCCATTACGGTTTATTTTCGTTATGGGACCCTTATCGCTGGGCAAATAGGCCATCTGGTCAGTCGTTTTGAGAAGCGTGACATCACGGTAGAGGGCGGGCAAGACTTTATCAACCGTCTACAAAAAAAACTCGCCAAGCTTAAAAAACTCGCCAAAAAAGACAATGTCAGCAATATTCGTGTCTATGACGCTGATTTGCCCGACTTTAAAGTGGCCATTGACCTGTATGGTGATTATGCGCACGTGCAAGAATACGCACCGCCCAAAACCATCCCGCCTGAGACCGCAAAAAAACGCTTCAACCTCGCCCTGATGGGTATCCGTGAGGTGTTTGATATCAACCGCGAGCAGGTCTTTATCAAAACCCGCGCCCGTCAATCAGGTAATGAGCAATACAGCAAACAAGGCAGTAGCGAAAAGCGCGGTAAGTTTTATATCGCACGCGAAGATGGCGCTTACTTTTATGTCAACTTTACCGACTATCTCGATACCGGCCTGTTTATCGACCATCGCAACATGCGCGCCCGTATCAAAGCCAACAGTCGCGGCAAGTCAGTACTTAACTTATTTGCTTATACCTGTACGGCCAGTGTACACGCAGCACTCGCTGGCGCCAAAAAAGTCACTAGCGTGGATCTGTCACAAAACTATCTCGATTGGGGCAAGCAAAACTTTGCCTTAAATGGTCTGGATGTCAGTGGGAGCAAGTATCAGTTCGTCGCTGCCGATATTTTTGAGTGGATCAAGAACAATACTGAGCAGTTTGATATTATCTTTATCGATCCGCCGACTTTTTCCAACTCAAAAAAATTCCAAGGCACCTTTGATGTGCAACGCGACCATGCTGCCCTTATCAATCGCGCCATGAACCGCTTAACCTCTGATGGCGTGTTGTATTTTTCTAATAACTTCACCCGTTTTGAGTTGGACGAGCAGCTAAGCGAGCGCTACGATATTGTCAATATCACGCCAAAGACCATCGGCTTTGATTTTAATATCAAAAAACCCATCCACCAAAGCTTTGAGATTCGTCATCGTTAAGGCATAAAAAAGGCCTATACCGCCTTGTTTGCCCAGCTTTCGTCGTGTTTTGTAGCAAATATCACAATGGCCCAATCGGCTTTGATTGGGCCATTTTTTGTTGTTATGATAGAGCACTACTACGCGGCGAAAAAGCGCAGGCTGTCCAAATACCAATCCCGTCATAGGTTTTGCTCGGCTCGATCTGCTCAGATGTGCCATGACATGGCCCGTGCTTTTATCCTGCGCCTCCTTCCCCTAATAATAAGGACAATCCCATGGCTTTATCACTGAACAAAGGCGGTAACTTATCGCTTACCAAAACCGACCCAAACCTAACCAAGCTGCTCATCGGTCTTGGCTGGGACGAGCGCGCTACCTCTGGCGCTGAGTTTGATCTGGACGCCAGTGTGTTTTTATTAAATACCGCGGGCAAAGTACGCGGCGATCATGATTTTATTTTCTACAATCAGCTCAGATCTGACAATGGCGCAGTGGAGCATACTGGCGACAACCGTACAGGCGAAGGCGATGGCGATGATGAAGTCATCAAAGTAAACCTCACCCAAGTCCCAGCCGATATCGACAAAGTCGTGGTCACGGTCACCATTCATGATGCGGCAGCGCGCAATCAAAACTTTGGTCAAGTGGCCAACGCCTTTATCCGTGTGGTTAATGAAGAAACAGGTACAGAAGTCGTTCGCTTTGACTTAGCAGAAGACTACTCGGTCGAGACCGCCATGGTATTTGGCGAAGTATATCGCCATAATGGCGAATGGAAATTCCGCGCTGTCGGTCAGGGCTACTCAGGCGGCTTGCAGGCGATGTGTCATCAATATGGCGTCGATATCTAATTTTGACTATAACCCTCTATCCTAGCGAACAGACAGTCATAGCGCACTGTCAGACACGATGATACGCACAAATTTTGGTTGCAAAACAGTCACAATTTTTCATCGGCAAACGACTAGCAATACTTTAGGTTTCGTTTAAAATTATCCATAAAAAGTGGTTAGCGATAACCACTTTTTTGCAGTTTGTGCCTATAATAGGCCGACCTTAGCTTTACGCAACCAGACAGGATGTGTCATGAGACATTTTTATTTAGACTTTATCTTTACCATTATTGCCCTTGCAATCGCGGCATGGTGGGGATATTCACACGGCGGTATGGGCGGTATGATAACCACCCTATCTATTACTGCTATTTTGGCCGTCATGGAGATTTCATTATCATTTGATAATGCGGTGGTCAACGCTTCAGTCCTCAAAGGCTGGGACGAATTTTGGAAAAAAATCTTTTTAACGGTTGGTATTTTAATCGCCGTATTTGGTATGCGTTTGGTCTTCCCAATCGTCATCGTTGCCGTCACTGCTGACCTTGGTATGATGGAAGTGATCAATCTGGCGTTGTATAACCCAGAAGAATACTCTGCCAGACTCATGGCACACCATGCAGAGATCTCTGCCTTTGGTGGTATTTTCTTATTGCTGGTGTTCTTAAACTTTATCTTTGATGATAAAGAAGTGCATTGGTTTGAATGGTTAGAGAGCCGTTTGGTAAAGCTGGGCAAAGTCGATGCCATGAGCGTGTTTGTGGCGCTGATCGTTTTGATGGTTGCGGTATCGTGGGCCAGTGCTGAGCAATCAGCGGCGGTATTAATCGCAGGCGTGTCTGTATTCTTGTCTATCTTGGTGTCCAAGTGGTATCAGGTATGCTCGAGGGCGATTTGGAAGAAGAGCTAGAGCACGAAGGCGGCACCTCAGGATCTGAGGCCACCAGCGCCATCATGAAAGGCGGTATCATCGGTTTCTTATACCTAGAAGTCCTTGATGCGTCGTTTAGTTTTGATGGTGTGATTGGTGCCTTTGCCATTACCAATGACGTGATTGTCATCATGCTAGGTCTTGCCATCGGTGCGATGTTTGTCCGTTCGATGACTATCTTCTTAGTCGATAAAGGCACGCTCGATGAGTTTGTCTATCTAGAGCACGGCGCGCATTATGCCATCGGTGCTTTGGCCATCATCATGCTATTGTCGGTGAAATTCCACGTGCCAGAGCTGATCACTGGTCTTATCGGTATCGCCTTTATTGGTTGGGCCTTTGTTGCATCACTCAACTACCGTAAACGCCAAGCACTTGAATAACGCAGCTGTGTTTAGTGTCAGCATTCGATTTCATTAAGTGATCAAATGACAGGTTATATCAAGCAATTGGTATAACCTGTTTTTTTATGTGCGCTTGCAGACTTCGCTCATTATCTAGCGTGATATCCAACCTTATATCATTAATCTATTCTAAAACCAGTACCGTCCTACTGATATTAAGGACTCACTATCTTTGCTGGTGTTTACTTCCCTGCCAGCATCTTCTGAAGTTTTGCCAACACCACGCCATAGAGCGGTAAAAAAACACACACGCCCATCACTATCTTAAACAAATAGTCCATCGTACCAATCTCAATCCAGTGCGACGCCATAAAAGGATCTGGGCTTTTATAAAAAGCGATGGCAAAAAAGCAAAAGCTATCGACCAAATTGCCAATAAACGTCGATGCGAGCGGTGCAACCCACCAAATACTCAAACGGCGCAGTTTATTGAATACTTGGATATCCAGCAGCTGTCCGACCACATAAGCGCTAAAACTGGCCAGTACAATGCGAAAGACAAATAAATTAAAATCCAGTAGATGCTCATGACCAATAAACTGACCATTTGAAAACACCACAGAAAAATAATAAGAAATCATCAGCGCAGGCATCATCGCAAAAAAGATAATACGTCTGGCTAAATGCTGACCAAAGATACGCACGGTCAAGTCAGTAATCAAGAATATAAAGGGAAAAGTAACAGCGCCCCATGTGGTGATAAAGCCAAACAGCTCGACAGGTATCTGCACTAAGTAGTTACTACTGGCGATGATAAAGATATGCAGGCTGACCAGCCAAAATAGCGCGCGGCGATAGCGAATGGGTTCGATCGGGGTTGTCAAAACAGTACTAATACTCATAAATCGGCCTTTTTTTACAGCAGGGTAGAGGGAACCTGAGCGCGCTATTATAAATGATAATCAGATAAATAGCGAAACGACGATGGATATAGTCATAATCTTACTTTTTTGTAGACAGAAAGATACATGTTGTATAGTCACACAAAATACGCCTTGCTTACTCAGCAATCGCTTAGTATAGTTAGACGTAACGATAGGCAGCATATGGCATACAGGTCGATTTATTGATCTTTTGTGCTCAGATAGTCATGACTGCCCTATTTTTGACTTATAACACCAAAAACTTTTAATTATTAATTCATAGGATATTTATATGGCTATTAGCTTAACAAAAGGCGGCAACGTAAACTTATCAAAAGAAGCGCCAGGCTTGACCAACATCACAGTCGGTCTTGGCTGGGATCCGCGGGCGACCGACGGTCAAGATTTTGACTTAGACGCCATCGGCTTTTTGTTGAATGAAGCGGGTAAAGTCCGTAACGATCAAGACTTTATCTTCTTTAACAACCTAAAGTCAGACAACGGCGCGGTCGAGCACACCGGTGACAACCGTACTGGCGAAGGCGACGGCGATGATGAGAAAATCAAAATCAACCTAGCCAATGTCCCAGCGGATGTCAGCAAAGTCGCCATCTGTGCCATCATCTATGAAGGCCAAGCTCGTAACCAAAACTTCGGCCAAGTGGGCGACGCTTATATCCGCGTAGTCAATGATAATGGACAAGCCGAAATCGCTCGCTACGACCTATCAGAAGACGGTAGCACCGAGACGGCTATGATCTTCGGTGAGCTATATCGTCACAACGGCGATTGGAAATTCCGCGCGGTTGGACAAGGCTTTAATGGCGGTCTTGGCCCATTAGCGGCTTCTTATGGCGTAAATGTATAACGCCATCGTTTAACCTTATCTGGGTTTAAACTTATCAAGATCTAGACTTATCATGGTTTAAATCTATCAAGGGTTAAACCCTCCATCGTCGCAGTCACCATCTATATAGGACTGCGGCAGCAAATAAGCCATCAAGTGTGCTCATTTTTCACATTTGATGGCTTTATGTTTATTACGCAGCATAAAGCTTTATAAATCAGCCCCTGTGACATCGCCTCTATCAAAAAAATTAAAAGAAGGATTTGCCCCTATGGCCGCGACATTTAGCTTAATCGGTACCATTGAGCCTTTTTTGCACTGCAATCTAAAAAAGGGGGACTCTATTTATTGTGAAGCCAACGCCATGGTCATGATGGAGTCCAATCTTGAGTTAAAAGGCAAGCTACAAGGCGGACTGATGCAGTCGTTGATGCGCCGCTTTGCCAATGATGAATCCCTATTTCAGCAGCAGATAGAAGCGACGGGCGGCGAAGGAGACTGCCTGCTTGCACCAACGCTAGATGGCGACATGCAAATCATCGAGGTCGGCAAGCAGCAATACACACTCAGTGATGGAGCTTTTGTCGCCGCGCAAACAGGCGTCGATATCAGAGCCAATATTCAGCGCAACCTTGGCGGCGCAGTATTTGGCGATACCGGCGG
>NZ_JAPEHS010000108.1:0-7045 GCF_028823565.1 Psychrobacter sp. A3 | reverse complement strand
CGACATCATATAAAGCACCAAAATCAGCGAAAATGGCAAACCTGCGATGACAGACACCGACTGCAACGAAGCAAAGCCGCCGGCGAACAGCAGACCTAAAGTGATCAGACCGGTGGCCGCTGCCCAAAATAGGCGCAACCAAACCGGTGCATCAGTATCATTGGTCATACCTTTTGAGCTAAGATTGGCCAGTACTAGCGCACCAGAGTCCGCTGAAGTCACAAAGAAAATAAGCCCGATGACCACGCCAGCGAATGATAAAACATCACTAAAAGGGAAGTACTCAAACAAGGCAAACATGCCCATCGCCGCGTCATTGATAGCGATTTCACCCAGCTCCGTCGCACCATTGGCGACTAAGTCTATCGCTGAATTGCCAAAGATAGAAAACCAAGCAAAGATAAAGCCCAGCGGGATAAACATCACACCAAAGACAAATTCACGCAAGGTACGGCCACGGCTGATACGCGCAATAAACAAGCCGACAAACGGCGCCCAAGCCACCCACCATGCCCAGAAAAATATCGTCCAGCCTGATTTCCAATCGGCACCAGCGCTGCCGTCATAGGCATAGACGTCGAATGTTTTGAAAACGATGGTTTGGAAATACTGACCAACACTTTGGGTAAAGGTATTGAGCAAGTACACAGTATTGCCCATCACCAATATCGCAATCAATAGCAATATCGACGAGAGCATATTGAATTCAGATAGACGGCGTACCCCTCGCTCTACACCGGTCATCGCTGAGATAGCCGCAGCAGCTACTACGCCTAAGATGATCAAGCTCTGCACCATCTTGCTCGACTCGATACCAAAGACATGGGTCAAGCCTGCATTAGCCTGCAACACCCCGATGCCTAAGCTAGTGGCAATCCCCATCAAGGTACAGACCACACCAAAGGTATCAATGCCATCACCGAGCCAGCCTTTGACTAGGCGCTCGCCAAAGATAGGCGTCAGCGGTGAGCGTAGCGCCAGCGGCATGTTTTTGCGATAGGCAAAGTACGCTAGCGCCATGCCGATAAGCGCATAAATACCCCAGCCATGCAGACCCCAATGCAAAAAAGTCTGAGATAACGCTTGGCGCATCGCTTCGGCACTGGCAGGCTCTAACCCCGTATGCGGGGTGAGATAGTGCATCAACGGCTCAGAGGCACCAAAAAACAATAAATCGATACCAATACCGGCCGAAAATAGCATCGCCGCCCATGCTAAAAAGGGAAACTGCGCTTTTTCATGGTCTTGTCCCAGCTTGATATCGCCGTATTTTGAAAAGCCCACAAACAAAGCAAATATACTATAAGCAGCCACCACCAGCATGTAATACCAGCCAAAACTCTCTGATACCCACGCCATGCTCGCGCTTAATAATGCCTCACTATAATCTGGCAAGGCAATCGTCCAAATAATCAATAAAATAGAAATAATCGCTGAGCCTAAAAAAACTGTCTTATTTAGACTCAAGGGTTTCGTCGCATCTTCTGATGGCGAGCTGTACATAAAAGACCTCAATAGGTAAATGAAACAGGATCTGATAGTGCTTTGTCCGTCATAACATAGTGTATAGTTACCACGTTATCTATATAAGCGCAGGATGCACAAAGCAGTACCAATCAATAAAAATTTGCTAAACAGTCCGCAGACCCCTTAGCACCACTTTTAAAAAATAATGAAAAGATAATCAGCGCAAAATAAAGCCGATATGCTGACATGCTCATTTGCGTGCGGTACTGATGATATCAGTGCTCACAAGGGTGCCAGCAGATCTGCGCTGATAAAAAAGACCTTTACGTTGAAAGGCCTTTTATTTGAAATTGACGTTATATTATCCTTATATCGTGCCTACTGGCTGGCACGTTTATTTATGCAGTCGTATGATAAGCACGCATCGGCTCAGCTCTGAGCGGTGCGCCATTGGCGACATAATAATCCGCTGTCGAGCGTGGTAATTGTTTACCGCGCATCTTATCAACGATTTTTTCGGCCAGCATAATGGTGGTAGCATTTAAGTTACCACTAATGATATTTGGCATAATCGACGCATCAACGACACGCAGACCATCGATACCGTGTACCAGCCCTTCACCATTGACCACCGAATCATTACCCTCACCCATCGCACAGGTACACGACGGATGATAAGCGGTCTCGCTATGATTGCGGACATACTCATCGAGCTGCGCATCGGTCACCAGATCATCGGTCGGCGCGATAGCACGGCCGCGATATGGGTCAAGCGCTGGCTGATGCATAATCTCGCGAGTGATACGCATCGCCGCGCGGAACTCTTGCCAGTCCTGCTCGTGCGACATATAGTTAAATAAAATGCTTGGATGCGCATTTGGGTCTTTTGAGGTGAGCTTGACGCGGCCACGACTCGGCGAGCGTAGTGAGCCCACATGCGCTTGGAAGCTGTGCGATTTCACCGCACTACGACCATCGTAACGCACCGCTAATGGCAAGAAGTGATACTGGATATTGGGGTGCGTAAATTTCTCATCAGTACGGATAAAGCCGCCACCCTCGAACTGATTGGACGCGCCAAGACCAGTACCATTAAACAACCACTCAGCACCAATCGCAGGTTTATTCCACCATTTATTGGCAGGGGCAATCGACACGGGCAGTTTACATTCATACTGCATATACAGCTCTAAATGGTCTTGTAGATTATTACCAACACCCGGCAACTCTAAAACCTCATTAATACCCAAGTCTTTGAGCCACTGACCAGGGCCAATACCAGAGCGCTGCAATAATTGCGGCGAAGCGATAGCACCTGATGAGACGATCACTTCACGAGCGGCATAGAATTTTTTGCTTTGACCTTGATGCTCAACTTTGACGCCGACCGCACGCTTACCATCGAACAAAATCACATCGGTCAAGGCACCGGTCAAAATCGTGATATTGCTACGTGGTTTGGCACGGTCGAGATACCCGCGAGCCGTTGATGCGCGGCGACCATTAGGCGTGACAAAACGATCCATTGGCCCAAAGCCTTCTTGCTGATAGCCGTTTAGATCCTCTGTACGCGGATAGCCTGCCTGCACGCCCGCTTCAATCATGGCTTCAAACAGCGGATTGACCCCAGGTTTTGAGGTGGTCATTTCTACCGGACCACCGACGCCATGATAGTCGTTTTCGCCTGCGTCGCGGTTCTCTGATTTTTTAAAGTACGGCAAGCAGTCGAGATACGTCCAGTCTTCTAAGCCCTTGATTTTGGCCCAATCGTCAAAATCGAGCGCATTACCACGGATATAGCACATGCCATTGATGAGGGATGAGCCGCCCAGCCCTTTACCGCGGCCACAATCCATGACGCGGTTATTCATATATGGCTCAGGATCGGTTTTGTAGCCCCAGTTATACGTAGTGCCTTGTAGCGGCATCGCGAGCGCCGCTGGCATCTGCGTACGAAAGTCTAGTCGATAATCAGGTCGACCAGCTTCTAATAGCAACACCTTAATGTTGGCATCTTCGGTCAAGCGCGTGGCCAACACGTTTCCGGCTGAGCCTGCACCGACAATGATGTAGTCATATTCAGGTGTGGTTGATGTCATAAAACGCTCCATAATAGTAAAAATACGTCATGTCATCAGTAAGCTCACATCATGCCGGCGTATTTACCTACATGACGTGCTTACTAACGACAGCTTTCTTTGTACATTAAAACAGGTAGTTAAAACAGGTGGTTAAAACAGATGGTTAAAAAACAAGCAGTTAACAAGCCATTAAAATACCGACTCAAACTTACCCAGCTCTACTTGGATAGATTTAGTCTGCGTATAATGCTCAAGGGCTTCGATGCCGTTTTCGCGGCCGATACCTGAATGCTTATAACCGCCAACTGGCATTTGCGCAGGCGACTCGCCCCAAGTATTTAGCCAGCAGATACCCGCCTCTATCTGTCCGATGACGCGATGCGCGCGGGTTAGATCTTTGGTTACCACCCCTGCCGCCAAGCCGTACTCGGTATCATTGGCACGGCGAATGACTTCTTCCTCAGTCTCATAAGTCAATATCGACATCACAGGGCCAAAGATTTCTTCACGCACGATAGCCATGTCATCGGTGCAATCGGTAAACACCGTTGGCGCGACATACGCGCCTTTAGCCAGCTCGTCTGTCGTCACTCGCTCACCGCCCGCCAATAGACGTGCGCCACCCGCTTTACCTTGCTCGATATAGCCAAGCACTCGCTCCATATGCGGGAAGCTCACTAGTGGCCCCATATTGATATCTTCATCCATCGGATCGCCGAGTTTGATACGTTTGACCCGCGTCAAAATCGCTTCTTCAAACTTGGCTTGTAGCGCTTTTGGGATAAATACACGCGTGCCATTGGTACAGACCTGACCGGTGCTATAGAAGTTCGCCATCATGGCGATATCCGCTGCCATATCGATATCGGCATCGTCAAAGATAATCAATGGCGACTTACCACCCAGCTCTAAGGTTACGTCTTTGAGAGATGATGATGCCGCGCTTGCCATGACTTTTTTGCCCGTTGGCACGCCGCCTGTAAACGAGACTTTGGCAATATCAGGATGCTGAGTTAATGCTTCGCCTACTTTATAATCGCCTTGTACGACGTTAAATACGCCATCCGGCATGCCAGCTTCAGTAAAGATTTCCGCCAGTTTCAGTGCCGTCAGTGGCGTGACTTCTGAGGGTTTAAAAATCATCGCGTTACCTGCAGCCAACGCTGGCGCAGCCTTCCACATGGCGATCTGAATCGGATAGTTCCATGCGCCGATACCAGCGACGACGCCGAGTGGCTCACGGCGCGTATAGACAAAGCTGCTATCACGTAGTGGAATCTGACGACCCTCAATCATTGGCGCAAGCCCTGCATAGTACTCAACGACATCAGCACCAGTGACGATATCGACATACTTGGTCTCAGACAGCGCTTTGCCGGTGTCTTTGGTTTCAAGCAATGCCAGTACATCATTACGCTCGCGCAATATCGCAACTGCCTTTGACAAAATACGGCCACGCTCAACTGCGGTCATTGCCGCCCACACTTTTTGCCCTTGTTGCGCCGCTTTTACCGCTTCATCGATTTGCTCGGCAGTGGTTTGCTGAATGCTCGCCAGCACTTCACCTGTCGCTGGGTTGATATCGTCAAAAGTCGTTAAAGAATCATCGACCGCCAGATAGCGACCGTTAATATAAGCGGTCTGCGTTTGTGCTAAATCAATAATGTCTTGTAAATCATTTACGTTTGTCTGAGTAGTTGTCATAAGTTTTCCTTAAGGCGACTGAGAATTTATAAAAAAGCGTTCAGTCAATCATGCCGTCATAGGTTAAATATAAAATTTTCTATGTGCGTGTTATTGACCAAAGCTGTTTATCAAGTTATTGGTCAAAGTCATTTATCAAAACGGTTTATCAAAGTCTTGCTGCGTCATATTTATCAAGCGCTCACGTATTGAGGCCTTGTCCGAGATATCGATACCCGAAAAGTCAGAGAGCCAAATACCATCGGCGACCAGACGTACCATACATAGCGTTTCGCTATTGTCGGTAGCGGCATATTTTTTTAGCTGCTCATTTGACCACTCAGCCCAGCGTTCGCGTAGCATCCGGTCTCCTAGCATCAACACATACAAAGTCGCTTGGCTATTAAACTCGGCCTGCCCTTTTTCGCCTAAGCTGATGGTGGCGTCGATATAAGCGCGGGTAAACGAGCCGTAGCTGACCGGATCCTTTGCCATGGCGGCATTGACTTCTGCCTCAAACTTGGCCATCGCATCATAAAACACCTCTAAGATAAGCGCGTCCTTGGTAGCAAAATGATGCATCACTCCGCCTTTGGTCACGCCGACGGCATCTGCCACCGCTTGAAAAGTCACTTTAGACAAGCCCTGCTCTAGCGTGATACGTGCTGCCTCATCGAGCAGTGCCCGCCGCACCAGCTCTGGCTGTTTTTTACGTTTATGCGCGTTTTTCGTTTCCATTTTTGTGTCCATGTTCATTTTTACCTACTTGTCAGTGCACCACCGAGTTTGACAATAGGTTCATCACCACCACACCGCCGACGATCATCGCAATACCGACCACCGCCGCGGTATCGAGACTTTGCTTAAAAAAGAACACCCCGACTAGTGATGTCAGCACAATCCCCAGACCGCCCCACAGCGCATAGGCGATGCCAAGTGGTATGGTCTTGATGGTCTGGGTCAACAAATAAAACGAGATGGCATAAAGCACGCCCATAATCAAGGTCGGCACCAAACGGGTAAATTGCTCTGACTTGACCAAAAAGGTCGTGCCAACCACTTCACAAATGATAGCGATGGCGAGATAACCGTAAGCAATGATGGTAGGACTCATAGCTAAAACACCTGTGTTAAATCCAGCGTACGCGCTTGATTGAGTGAAATGGATAAGCAATAAATAATAGAATGTAGCTCCAAAAGAAACCACACGGTCGGTATTTTATAGAAATAATCCAGCAATGTGAAGAGCAGCCCAGCAGTTTTTTTTGTTTCAAGCGATGTGCAGATTGCTTTTATATTCAAAAAGATAGCCAAGTTGTCTAATCAAATTACCCGCAAAAGCTTGATAACCAACGCTGACAGCAGATTGCTTAAGCCATAAATAAAAGTAGCATATCGCTGCTATTTTTTTGTTACACGCCGCAAGTAGATGGAGACTTTAACAAAACAAACACGCTATCAAGCCCATCCATATCCAGACCTATCCGCCCTAACGCGCCATTTTATAAACACCTCATTCTGAGGTGCGTTTATGACAGATTTGGGTCGTTTTTATCACTAAAATGCGCCAAGGACTGAGGGCTGGCAATCAAACTTCACAACATCTAAAGAATATTTGCGAATTATGTCAAAATAAGGTTGACAGCCTATACCGACTTGGCTAAAATGTGCCCCACATAACGCAGACAGCAATTACTTTTATCCTGTCATATTTACCGTTATCACATCTTATTCTCCAATAGCTCAGTTGGTAGAGCAACGGACTGTTAATCCGTGTGTCCCTGGTTCGAGCCCAGGTTGGAGAGCCATATACG
>NZ_JAPEHS010000107.1:0-7062 GCF_028823565.1 Psychrobacter sp. A3 | reverse complement strand
AGACGCTGATAGAGCGCGTTTTTTTTCACGCCAGTGATATCAGCGGCCAAGGCGGCGGCTTTTTTGACCGATAAATCCTCCAGTAGACGTTGTAGTAACGCATCGTGCACACTGATGTCGTCGGCGTCTTGTGCGGTATGGTCACCTGCGACTACCAAGACGATTTCGCCGCGCTGCTGATTGTCATCGGCTGTGACAAACTCAATTAAGTTGCCAAGCGTGCTTTTGTGCACCGTCTCAAAGGTTTTGGTCAGCTCACGGCAAAACGCCACTTCACGATCAGCGCCAAATATCGCCGTCATGTCCGCTAAGCTTGCCAGAATGCGGTGCGGCGCTTCATAAAATATCAAGGTTTCGGTGCGTGTCGTTAAGGCGGTCAGTTGTTTTTGGCGACCGTGAGTTTTGGCAGGCAAAAACCCAATAAAGCTAAAACGATCTGATGGCAGCCCTGCGACCGATAGCGCGCCAATGGCAGCCGATGCACCCACCACAGGTGATACTCTCACGCCAGCGGCATGCGCCGCTTGTACCAACTGATAGCCTGGGTCACTGACCAGTGGTGTGCCAGCATCACTGATCAAAGCGACGGAATGGCCTTGCTGGATCATCTCGATAATCTTTGGCGTTTGGATGGCGCTGTTGTGCTCATGATAGGCCCATAGCTTATTATGCGCTTTGGGCGCGTCAGCCTCGCTACTGTTGTCTTTGGTATGGATACCAAAGTGCGATAGCAGTTTGCCGGAGGTGCGGGTGTCTTCACAGGCAATGATGGCCACTTGTTTTAAGACATCGATGGCATGCGGCGTCATGTCGCTCAGATTACCAATCGGCGTGGCAACGATATATAAACAAGCTGGCATCGCGGTAGGGATGGACATGAAAACCTCTGTTATAAAAGTCGGGCATACAATATAGCGCCACGCTCTATCTTGGCGTTTGATGTGTGGTCTTTAGCACAACATCATAATAAAGGCCGTAACAACCCCATGAATGCAGGCCATGGTGACAGACCAAATAGATAGACAAGGCGCAAAAGTGGTTAGTTTATCATGTTGTGCTATGATAATTCTGAAATGTTCAGCAGGTATCTTGCTCTTATGACCCATCACCAACCCTTACACCTTAGCTCGCCCAAGCAGCGTCAAGGCAGCTTGTTTGAGCAGCGCGCTTGTGCGTTTTTGCAGGCGCAAGGCTTGACGCTGATTGCACAAAACTGGCAACAACCCAAAATCGGCGAGCTTGACTTGGTCATGCTAGAGACGGGCGCGGCATGGTCGACCCTAGTGTTTGTCGAAGTGCGTCAACGGCGCCAATCAGGGTTTGGCGATGCGCTGCTGAGCGTCACCAAATCCAAGCAAAACAAACTTATCAAGGCAGCACGCTATTTTTTGCAGCAGCACCCTGAGTATAGAGATTTTGATTGCCGGTTTGATGTCATTGCCTATGATACCGCAGGCAAGCACAAGCTCGCAGAAGCCCACATGTCTGAGTCGCCGCAGTGGCTGATAGGCGCGTTTATGGCAAATGCTTGGTGAGGCGGCATTGGCTTTTTTACTTATATGACTGGGCATAATTACTGAGTACACTTGGCGCGCTTGGTGCTGATTCTTGTTGTATTAATGAGTCTGAGCGTGCGCGAGCGATGCCAAGGTGTTTGTCGGTTGAATTATCGTTACCAAAAGCCTAAGCGTTCACCCAAAAAATTGAGTAAAGTAGCTCAATAAAAAAGCGATGGCATGCCTTGCTCATCAATCATCGCCAATATCTTACTTATTTCATCAGGCTCTAAGAGGTAAATCATGACACGGATGCACTTGCGCACTGCTATTTTTGGCTCATCATATCGCATGACGATAGGTGCTGTGCTGCTGGCAAGCGTCATTAGTACGGGTTGTACCACCAATTATCTGACCAACAGTACACAAGGGACTTATGGTGTGCCCATGACTGAGCGTACCATTCCGCAGCGCCTGCTGGATCGTAGCATTGAACACACTGCCAAAATCAATGTTTATGGTCTAAAAGAAGACTTGCAGCAGACCAGCCGCATGAGTATCGATAGCTTTAATAGTGAAGTACTGCTGACCGGTGAGGTGCCAAGTGTTGCGATCAAGACGGAGATAGAAAACGTCGTCAGCTCCATGCCAGACGTGCGCCGTGTCTATAATGAGCTGACCGTCAGTGCCTCAAAGGGCTATAGCTCGACTGTCCATGATGGTTATATCACCTCAAAAATGCTGGCAAAAGTCGCGACAAATAACGGCGTCAAAGCCTCCCAAATCAAGGTGGTGAGTAACAACGGCGTGGTCTATGTCATGGGACGTGTGACACCGACGCAGCAAAGCCACTTAATCGATATCGCCAACGACACCGTAGGAGTGACCGAGCTTGTGCTATTGACGACCGTTGTCGACGATAGAGGGGTAAAGATTGGTGAAGACGATATTATGTATGAGGACAATCTGGCCAATCCGGCGTTAGCGCCAGTTGTGCAGCGCTCGGCTGCCGCGCGCGTTGCTGATGAGCCGGGTAGTGCAGTCGCACCCAGCCCAGCCCGAGCCACCACGCCTATAGTGGTGACTGAAGAGGGTTCGCCTATCGACTCCTCTGCTAGTGAGGCTTCTGCTAGTGAGAATGTCGATATTTATCAAAATCCGTAAATACCTCATTTCATCGTGAGCCAGTGCCTCGATTGTATTTGGCGCTGATATAGCCGCCGCTGATGACAAGAAGCCTAAACACGAGTAACAGCAAAAACACGAGAAATCTTTTGGCAGCCAGTAAACTGATTACTCTGTAAATGAATGGCTAGATGAGTGACTATATGAATGGCTATAAATAATCCGCGGTAAGCGACTGATGGTACGTGGCTAGCGATAAATGATTGGTGATAAGTGAATAAGGGCTTATGATCAAAGTCGTGAGCCAATGTTGCCCCAGTCAATGTGTCACACACCCAAGCTGATAAATATGGCTATAAAGACATAAAAAAGGACACTGGCGATGAAGGATCTCAAAACACGCAAGCGGCATCATGACCATGATGATGGCCACAAGCGCCAACACAGTCACAAGACAAATACAAAAAGCGCTGACACTCAAGCAGCAAGTAAGAAGGTGCTAAAAGTGACGGGCGCGGCGCTGCTGGCAATTGGCGGCGCGGTGCTGGTAAGCCAAAGCGCGCAGGCATTATCACCCTTGACTCTCGTCAATGGAATTACCTCAGGCGGCGGTGTTGGGGTCAGCAAAGACATCTTGTATGGCGATCAGCCCTTACAGGATTTAGATATTTATTACCCCAAGCCGTTGACCCGTGCCATGACGGCACAAAGCGCGATCAGTGATCGTTATCCGATGGTGGTGTTTGTCCATGGCGGCTCATGGGAGAGCGGGAGCAAAGAGCAATACGCCTTTGTCGGCCAGAGTTTGGCGCAGGCAGGCTATGTCACAGCGGTGATCAATTACCGTAAGGCGCCTGAGCATGTCTATCCCGCTTATGTCAAAGACACCGCGCAGGCGATCGCTTGGAGCCTAAACAACGCGGCCAGCTTGTATGCTGACCCTGCTCGTGTGGCGGTGGTTGGGCACTCTGCTGGAGCGTTCAACGCCGTGGCAGCGGTCGCCAACGAGGAATTTTTGGCCCCTTATCATATCAAGCCAAGCGCTGTAGGGACAGTCGTCGGCATCGCGGGGCCATACAGTTATGACTTTCGTAAGTTTGATAGCGCATCGGCCTTTGCCGCCGCTGCCACGCCAGATGAGGTGATGCCCGATCGTCATATCAAAGGAAAACAGCCGCCTTATTTATTATTGACGGCCGAAAAAGACGACATCGTCCACGACAGCAATACCATCAAGATGACGCAAGCACTAAAAGCAGCTGGCGTTTCTGTCAAAAACGGTGAAATAGCAGGTGCCAGCCATGCGACCAGTATTGGGGCGATGGCACCGCCGCTACGCTGGGTCAATGACGTGCGCGCGCAAGTGCTTAGCCACCTAGATGACGCCCTTAAATAACGATAAAGAGTGAAAGGCATTGTGGGCACGACTGATTGGTCGCTACTGCATCATAAAACATGGTAAAGCAAGACAATACTGTAAGATAGCCAAACTCTTGTTATAATGTCTTCACTTTATATTCATACCCTATTTTATATTTAAGGCAGAGAGATTTATGAGCATGAACGCTGACGACTTGATTGCATTTTTACAGACTCATTTTCCAGACGCTTTTATTCAAGCGGCCAATCAAGGCAACAAGTTTGATGTGCGCGTGGTCGATGCCAGCTTTGAAGGCAAACGCAGCGTTCAGCGTCAGCAAGCGGTATATGCGCTGGTTAATGACAAGATTGCCAGCGGAGATATTCATGCGCTCAATATTCAAGCATTGACGCCCGCTGAGTGGGACGCTCAATCAAAAGGCTAGACGTCACTCTTTATGATGAGACGTTATGCTTAAGCCTGTTCATTAGACGCCTCAAGCCTGCTGCTTCATTTATTGTCTAAATCGCAGGTTTTGGTGGTTTGGTTTTTATTTTTTATATTCATCTTTTTATACTCATCGCTAGGTTGCCACTTTTATGGATCAATTTTTAATCACGGGTAGTAGTCGTATTGCAGGGGAAGTTACGATTTCAGGCGCCAAAAATGCCGCGCTGCCGTTACTTGCGGCCATGATATTGGCTGAGACCCCAACGACATTACATAATGTGCCATCGCTACAAGATGTGCGTACCCTGATTGCATTGATCGGTGGTATGGGCATCCACATTCAAAAACAAGGTGATACGGTCACGTGCGATACCAAAACCATCGATAATTTTTATGCGCCCTATGATCTGGTCAAGACCATGCGCGCGTCGATTTTGGTATTGGGGCCGTTGCTGGCACGTTTTGGTGAAGCAGAAGTCTCATTGCCAGGTGGCTGCGCGATTGGCTCGCGTCCTGTCGATCAGCATCTCAAAGCCTTTGAAGCCATGGGCGCTACTATCAGCGTCGAAAACGGCTATGTCAAAGCGCAAGCGCCAAAAGGCGGCAAACTAATCGGCTGTAACTTCTCGTTTGACATGATCACGGTCGGCGGCACTGAAAACGTCATCATGGCGGCTGCCCTTGCTAAAGGTACTACAGTGCTTGGCAACTGCGCGCTGGAGCCAGAAGTGGTGGATTTGGCCAACATGCTGGTCGCGATGGGTGCCAAGATAAGCGGCATCGGTACCTCGACCATGACCATCGAAGGCGTTGAGCGTCTGCATGGCTGTGAGTATTCAGTAGTGGCGGATCGTATCGAGACAGGCTCTTATCTGGCAGGCGCGCTGATGACTCGCGGTGATGTATTGGCCAAAAACACCTCTGCGCTGTTATTGACCCCTGTGCTAGAGAAGTTTGAAGATATGGGCGCGGTGATTACCACAGGTGATGACTGGATTCGCGCGCAAATGACGGGTCGACCAAGACCTGTCAATATCCGTACTCAACCGCATCCTGGTTTTCCAACAGATATGCAGGCGCAGCTCATGGCGATTAGCTGTCTGGCTGATGGCACCAGTACCTTTATCGAAAATATCTTCGAAAACCGCTATATGCACGTGCCAGAGCTCAATCGTTTGGGCGCATCCATTCAGGTGGACGGTCATACTGCCGTAGTTACGGGCGTCGAAAACTTTACCGCCGCGCCTGTGATGGCGACCGATTTACGCGCATCGATGTCCTTGGTGATGGCCGCGGCGACCGCCGAAGGTGAGAGCTTGATCGATCGTATCTATCATATCGATCGCGGCTATGAAAACGTAGAAAGCAAACTGCGTGCGCTCGGCGTCAATATCGAACGTATCAATAGCAACAACAGCAACGACTAGGCGGCAGTTTTTTGCTGGTTTTTGTCAGCAACTACATAAAACCATGCCTTAAGTCAGTCAGACACTGAACGACTCAGTAAACCCTTATGCGTCAAGCACTTCAATGATTGGCGCATGAAGGTTTACTCCAATCGCTTAGCAATGATAAATTCACGCCCCGCTATCGGGGATGCCAACTGTACATGGACACGATGTCATTATGACCGAAGCAAGCACCCGCCAATCAAATGATGGTTTATTAAACCAAGTCAATGAGGAATTTTCAGGCTTAACGCTGGCCTTATCTAAAGGCCGTATTTTAGAAGAGACCATGCCTTTGCTGCGCGCAGCGGGCGTTGAGTTGTTAGAAGACCCTGAAGCCTCGCGTAAGCTTATTTTTCCAACCTCAAACCCCAATGTACGCGTCTTAATCTTGCGTGCCAGTGATGTACCGACCTACGTCGAGCATGGCGCTGCGGATTTTGGTGTGGCGGGTAAAGATGTACTGCTTGAGCACGGTGCCAACCATGTGTATGAGCTGCTGGATTTGCAGATTGCCCAGTGCAAATTGATGACCGCAGGCGTAAAAGACGCGCCATTGCCCAATCGTCGTCTGCGCATCGCCACCAAGTACGTCAATGTGGCTCGGGCGTATTTTGCCAGCCAAGGCCAGCAGGTCGATGTGATCAAACTATACGGCTCGATGGAGCTGGCACCGCTGGTCGGACTCGGAGACCTTATCGTTGATGTGGTTGATACAGGGAACACCTTGCGTGCCAACGGCCTTGAAGCCCGTGACCATATCTGCGATGTATCGTCACGCCTCATTGTCAATCAAGTCAGTTACAAGCGTAAGTTTGCCTTGCTTGAGCCAATTTTGGACAGCTTTAAAGACAGCATTGCGAGTGCTTAACAGCTCAGTGTTTGATGCCTTAGTGTGTCACTCATCCATACTTGCAAAGACAATGTGCTTCATTGGTAATATTAAGTACAGTGATGCAAATTTTTAAACCAGTTTGGCGCTCTATGATAAGCATAGCGTGCTAAACTGGTTTTATTGTATGGGTTTGTCAAAACATAAAAGCCCAGTATAATCTAAACCGGACTCTAGGGCGTGTCCTCAATTCAATCGATAGCCATCTAAATGGGCTAAAAATTGTTAAATCTGGACAAACGGTGTCAAATAGCTGACTAATATCTCAATATTATCTGCGCTATTTTCCTT
>NZ_JAPEHS010000106.1:0-7117 GCF_028823565.1 Psychrobacter sp. A3 | reverse complement strand
CCGCCTGTACCTGCCTCAGCATAACTGAGATATATCTGCTTAGAGGTAGAAAAATCAGGCGCTAGGATGACGTCACCCAGACCGCCCTGTCCGCCATAAGCCACTGCCGGTATACCCGCTACGGCTGTCTTGCTACCCGTGGCAGTATCAACGACAAACAGCTCGCCGGTCTTTTGAGTCACCAAGAGCTTGGGGGGCTCATTATCCGCCGTTGGTAGCGCCGTCATTGCCCAAGGCTCATCAAAGATGGCGAGCGCTTTTGTATCAAAGATAGGTCTTTCGGTATTGGCCGCCAAATCGCGCGCTGCGGCTTGGCCTTCTTTGTATTCTGTCAGATCGGCGTCGGTATTGACGGCTGCAGGATTGGAGCATGCAGAGGCACTAAATAGCAGTGACGCTACCACGAGCGATAGTAGCAACGGCATTTTTATTCTTTTTTTAATAATAGTCATCCTGATTTACCTCCCTAATCTTGCCGTCTTTTTATGTGCTTTATCATTATTTATACCACAATCAAGGTGTGTAAACGGTAAAAAATGTTGACACAAAAAAACCCCTTACCTGACCATATAAAAATAGGCAGATAAGGGGTTTGGATTTTTCATTAGCTAGCAGAGACCGCTAAACTAACTCAATGAAAAACAAACGCTTGATTTAGCTCATTCTAAGCTTATTAAAAGTCAGCTGATCATCTGCATCGACATCGACCTTGATGATATCACCTGCGACAAAGTCACCAGCCAATAGCTTTAATGAGAGCGGGTTTTCGATCTCTTGCTGGATCGCACGTTTTAGTGGACGCGCGCCATACACAGGATCGTAACCAACAGCGACTAGTTTGTTCATAGCATCGGCTGACAGCTCGATATCCATCTCACGCTCTTGGAGACGCTGACGTAGACGCTGCAACTGAATGTCAGCAATACCAGCCATCTGCGACATGCCAAGCGGATGGAAGACCACAATCTCATCGATACGGTTGATAAACTCTGGGCGGAAATGCTGTCCGACCGAATCCATCACCTCAGACTTGATGTCTTCATAGCTCTCGCCGACCATCTCTTGGATTTTGTGAGAGCCTAAGTTACTGGTCATCACAATCACCGTGTTTTTGAAGTCGACCACGCGGCCTTGTGAGTCGGTCAAACGTCCATCGTCTAACACTTGTAGCAAGATATTAAACACATCAGGATGCGCTTTTTCGACCTCATCAAACAATATCACGCTATAAGGCTTACGGCGTACCGCTTCGGTCAAGGTGCCGCCTTCTTCATAACCGACATAGCCTGGAGGCGCGCCCACTAAGCGGCTGACGCTGTGTTTCTCCATATACTCACTCATGTCGATACGGATGATAGCATCCTCACTATCAAACAAGAAGTTGGCCAATGATTTGGTCAGCTCAGTTTTACCAACCCCCGTAGGCCCTAAGAATAAGAACGAGCCCGATGGGCGGTTGGGATCAGACAACCCAGCTCGGCTACGGCGCACAGCGTTGGCGACTGCTTCGACTGCTTCATCTTGACCGATGACGCGCTCATGCAGCTTGTCTTCCATCGCCAGCATCTTGTCACGCTCGCCTTGCAGCATTTTGCTGACAGGAATTCCCGTCGCGGCTGCCACCACCTCTGCGATCTCGTTGTCCGTGACTTTATTACGCAGCAGTTTGGCACCGCCATTATCACCTGCCTGCTCTTTTTGCTCGGCCAAATCAGACTCTGTGATACGGCGCTCAAGCTGTGGAATCGTCTCGTACTGCAGCTTACTCATGGTCTCGTAGTCACCTTCGCGGCTGGCTTTGTCATAAGCGATACGCGCTTTGTCCAGCTCGTCTTTTAGCTGCTGAGAGCCTTTGACCAGCGCTTTTTCCGCTTGCCAGACTTCATTGAGATCGGCGTACTCTTTTTCTAGCTCTTCGATTTGGCTATCAAGCACTTTAAGCTCTGCTTGTGCGCCGGCATCTTCTTCGTTTTTGAGTACTTCGCGCTGCATTTTTAGCTGAATCAAACGGCTATCGAGCTTACCGAGTGCTTCAGGTTTGCTGTCCATCTCCATACGTAGGCGACTTGCCGCTTCATCGATTAAATCAATCGCCTTATCTGGCAATTTGCGATCGGTAATATAACGATGGCTCATGCGCGCTGCGGCAATAATCGCGCTGTCTTGAATATCGACACCGTGATGCAGCTCATAACGCTCTTTTAGACCACGCAAAATCGCAATGGTGTCTTCAACCGTTGGCTCATCAACCAATACTTTTTGGAAGCGGCGCTCAAGCGCAGCATCTTTTTCGATATATTGGCGGTACTCATCTAGCGTCGTTGCGCCCACACAGTGTAGCTCACCGCGCGCCAGTGCAGGCTTTAGCATATTGCCTGCATCCATCGCGCCCTCTGACTTACCCGCGCCGACCATGGTATGCAGCTCATCGATAAACAAAATGACATTACCCTCTTGCTTGGCCAAGTCACTTAGCACCCCTTTGAGACGCTCTTCAAACTCACCACGGAATTTTGCCCCCGCAATAAGCGCGCCTAAGTCTAACGACAATACTTCTTTATTACGAAGCCCTTCTGGCACATCGCCATTGATGATTTTTTGCGCCAAACCTTCAACAATGGCAGTTTTACCGACACCTGGCTCACCAATGAGCACAGGATTATTTTTGGTGCGGCGCGAGAGCACCTGAATGGTACGGCGAATCTCTTCGTCACGGCCAATGACAGGGTCTAGCTTACCCAGCTCAGCCTGCTCAGTTAAGTTGATAGTATATTTGTTTAGCGCATCACGCTGATCTTCGGCATTTTGATTGTCCACCGTTTCGTCTCCACGTAATTTTTCGATCACAGCCTTTAGCTGACTGGCTGTCACGCCTGCGTTTTCAAAGATTTTTTTGGTCTCGCCTTGTTCAGCAAGTGCCAATAGCACCCATTCAGTGGCAATGAAATCATCGCCTTCTTTTTGTGCTTGGCGATCCGCTAAGTTCAAAATCTTCACTGAGTTTGGGTTTAGATTGACATCACCTGTCGGCTCGCTAATAGTTGCTTGATTATCGAGCGCTTTGGCCACGCCATTTTTTAGCGCCGGAATGGATGCGCCTGCCTGCTGACAGATCGCGATGTTTGACTCATCTTGTAGCAGTACGGCAAGCAGATGCACAGGGTCTATGCCTGTGTGATCACGTCCTAACGCTAAGCTTTGCGCTTCTTGTATTGCAGATTGCAACTTTTGGGTGAATTTCTCAAATCTCATATTGTTATCCTTTGATAATTTATCATGGCAACAGGCTTTTATAAGTATTAGGTTAGCCCGTTTGCCTTTGGTTGCTATCTATATAAGGTATAGTAACAGTCATTTCAAGCGAAAAACAATAAAAAACCTTACTATTAGCAATGATATAAAGACTAGTTTATTAATAAGTGTTTATCAATGCTATTTCAAGAATTTTTAAAGAAAAATAAGTACCTAAATAAGAGTTTATCGCCTATAAAAAAGCGCTTGCTTTATCCAGAATAAACGCTATAACTGGCTTATGAGACGATAAAAAACGCTAAGCTATTCTACAATTTCAATCGGCATTCCTGCTTTGTATACGCTCATAATCTCATCCATCTCATCATTAGTCACCGCGATACAGCCATCCGTCCAATCACGCTGCTGCGTAATAGCCGCCAGATAACCAAGGCCGTTTTTTTGTCCATGAATCATAATATCACCGCCCGCACTGACCCCGCGTTTTTTGGCTTGGGCTTTATCAGCGGCGTTAGGATAACTGACGTGGATGGAGCGATAGTAGCTAGAGTTTTCATTTTTATAATCAAGAACATAACTCCCTGTCGGTGTGCGCTCATCGCCTTCTTGGCGCTTATGTCCCACTGGGCTATCCCCTAAAGCAATGTGATAAGTTTTGATTACTCGATCGCCACTTAATAGCTTTAATACCCGCTCGGACTTATCGACATAGACTTTATCAATCTTGATATTTGCAAGGTCAGTTTGATGGCCTTTGTCAAAGTGATTTGCTGCAGCGAGCGTTTTGTAGCCTGTCAGGCCAACGCCGAGCAAAATAAGCATCGCCAAGGACAGCAGGATGATTTTTTTGGGGTATAAACGAAAAAATGACACAGTCTTTGCCTTTTATAATCCACCAGTAATGAGCTTTTATAAAATAACAAAAATTTGTGTCAAATATGTGCAAAAAGTATGAATACGCTAAAAGCGCGATTACACCATACGAATCGCGCCATCAAGGCGAATCACTTCGCCGTTTAGGTAGGCGTTATCAATGATATGAGTAACCAATTTGGCAAACTCGTTTGGAGCACCCAAACGCTTAGGATACGGCACACCTGCTTCTAACTGTTCGCGCGCCTTTTCGGGAATGGTGTCCATCATCGGTGTGGCAAACACACCAGGCGCTATCGTCATGACTCTGATGCCGTGGCGCGACAGCTCGCGTGCAAGCGGTAAGGTCAGCCCGACCACCCCAGCTTTTGATGATGAATAGCTGGCCTGCCCAACTTGTCCGTCAAAGGCGGCGATAGAGGCGGTATTGATGATAATACCGTTGTCTGCGTTTGATGCGTAAGCGCCAGCTGCTACACGCTTAGCGATGCTAGCCGCTACCAAACGTGCGACGTTAAAAGACCCCACGAGATTGATCTGAACCCCGCGGCTAAACGCCTCTAGATCGGCAGGTTGGTTTTCACGATCGAGCAGCTTTTGTACCACCGCAATGCCCGCACAGTTGATAGAGCCTTGCAGACCGCCAAAGGCTCGTTCGGCTATGTCTACTGCTACTTGCACATCCTCGCCGCTGGTGATATCACAGCGTACAAAACGGCTATTTGCGCCCAGCTCATCAGTCAGCGCTTGTCCTGCCGATTCATTTAAATCAGCGATGACCACTTTGCCGCCTTGAGCGACGATCGCCCGTACCACGGCTTCTCCAAGGCCTGATGCACCGCCCGTTACCAAAAAGCTGTGTTGTTCAATTTGCATAATCCTTCCTTTTATTTGTCTAGTATTCTTTGCATGTAGTCTTTATAGTGTACGGAAAAATATTTGAGACAATGCATGATGCATTGCTCATCTTACGCTAACATGGCCAATAAGGCGGCGACTGACGTACAGTCGCCCTTAATATGGCCGCGTCTTGATATCGTCGCGTTTTTCTTGGCTTATGCCGCAGACAAACTGCGCAGCAAAAAGCGCTGAATCTTGCCACTTGGGGTCTTGGGCAATGCTGCCACAAACTCAACGTCACGCGGATAGGCGTGTGTCGATAGACGCTTGCGTACCAGGTCTTGTATTTCTTTGGCCAGCTCATCTGAGCCTTCGATGCCGTCCTTTAGCACCACATACGACTTGATGGTATGACCGCGCACTTCATCAGGTACGCCGACGGCCGCCGACTCTGCCACCGCATCATGCTCCAGCACGGTGTTTTCGACATCAGTCGGCCCCACACGGTAGCCTGCGGTGATGATGATGTCATCATCACGCCCTGAGAACCAATAGCTACCGTCACTATGACGTTCGACCACATCGCCTGTTAAGTAGTAATCACCGACAAAGGCGTCTTTTTCATTCCAGCTATAACCACGGAAATAAAACGCGGGCGACTGACTGACCACCACCGCCAGCTGGCCTTGCTCACCATCAGGCAAGACATTCATGTCATCATCCAACACGACGAGGGTATGCCCTGGAAGCGCCATACCCATTGAGCCGACAGGACACTCATGGGTCAAAGCATGGTGCTCGCAGCACGTCATTCCCGTCTCAGTTTGTCCATATTGGTCACAGACTTTGCAGTTTAGATAAGTCTCCACCCAATTGACGACCTCGGTATTTAAGGTCTCGCCTGCCGAATTGGCGCAGCGTAGGGATAGCGCGGCATCGCTATCATCATGCGCCCGCTCAAACACGCCGCTGGATTTCATCATACGAAAGGCAGTGGGCGAGGAGGCCAAATTGGTAATCTTATGACGCGCCATAAAGTCGCGCGTGTTTTCTGCATCAAATCCTGACTCATTAAAATGGGTGGTGATGCCCATCAGCAACGGCCCTGTAATGGCATAATACAACCCATAGGCCCAGCCAGGATCAGCCATATTCCAGTAATTATCATCGGCGCGCAAATCGATGGCATAACGCACATATAGATAAAAAGCCGAGAGCGCGCTGAGAGGAACGCTGACGCCCTTAGATTTACCGACGGTCCCAGAGGTAAACATCTGCAAAAATGGCGCATCTGTATCCAAGAGCACAGGCGCCGCCGTAGATGGCTGCGCTGCTACCACTTCCTCATAACGATCGTCACCCCAGCCATGGTCCTGCTGGCTATCATTGCCGCCCACCAAGACCATTTTGGTTTGCTCAGCCAAATCCTCAAACTTGCCGCGGTTCTCAAGGTTGGTAAATACCACTTTGGTATTGGCTTTATCCATACGGTATTTGATCGAATCATAGCCAAAAGCGGTAAATAACGGCTGATACACGGCACCAATACGCCATGTCGCCAATACAATAGTCAGCAGTTCAGGTGTGCGCGGCAGCATGGTCGCCACTTGATCGCCAGCTTGCACACCATATGACTGGAGCAAGTTGGCAACGTGACCACTGGCCTTATCAAGCTCAGCGAAGCTTAGGCGCGTGACGTTGCCTGCTGTATCTTCGTGTACGAGTGCAATATGCTCACCCCGCCCATCACGCACATGGCGCCCACAGCAGGCCATGTAAGCATTTCGCTGGTCGTCCAGATGCTCGCCATATATTTCGGTCAATAAGTTATTGATATTGAAGTTTTGATAATAATCGCGGTAGTGTGGGCGCGTATCGGTGTGAGTTGTCGTGGGGGTCGATGAGGTAGTCATAAGCCAATCCTTTAGCACTTGCAGGTCATTGATGACAAGTGACAACAGCGGCACATGACATCATGGATAAAAATGCTCATGAATCAAAACACCACTGTCTCACTTGTAAAACCGCCCTATCCTATGGGCGGTTTTTATTGTCTATACGCTATTAGTAACGCATTTTACTTATTATTTCAATACACAACGTATCATTTTTATATTATTTTTTCTGCTGGTATTATTATTTCTATAGTTAG
>NZ_JAPEHS010000105.1:0-7073 GCF_028823565.1 Psychrobacter sp. A3 | reverse complement strand
CGGCCAGCTAACAGCGCCAGCCCTATCACCGGTGACGCGCAAATAGATCATACCATCGCGCTGATTCGACAAGGCGGACCGTTTCCTTATCCGCATAAAGACGGCTCGACTTTTTATAACCGTGAAGGCAGGCTACCGATACAGACACAAGGCTATTACCGTGAGTACACTGTGCCCACACCCGGCGTATCGCACCGCGGTGCTAGGCGTATCGTCACAGGCGGTCATCCGCCCACCATCTACTATCTGACCGTGGACCACTACGATAGCTTTCATAAACTGGAAGCAAAATAACATGAACCAAGCCATTTATTATGTCAATCCTGACAGCGCCGAGCACGATAACGCGCTACAGCAGGCAACTGTCATCCCTATCGCTGACGTACTCAACAAGCACACGTTGCTAAGCAGTCTGGCAGCAGTGTGCCACTTCCCCAGTTATTTTTCGCACAACTGGGACAGCGCTTGGGACTGCTTGACCGACAGCGATGTGACCAAGCTTGTGCTGGACTTGACGACGGTAACCAACATAACGACTAAAGACTTTACGATGTTTCAACGCATCATTGAGGACGCCTATAAAGAGTTTGGCAAGCCGCAACTGTGGGTCATAACACCGCCGACAGACTCCGCTTAACCAAAAATCATCACCAAACCTGAATTCGAGATAAAGCCACATTTATCCCGAATTCAGGTTAATTTATTTTTATAGAAAGGATTAACGTATGGAAATTACCTTAAACGGCTATTACACGCTGATACTGGCCACTTTAGTGCTGCTAATGGGGCGCTTTTTGGTCAAAAGGATTAAATTCTTAGAAGATTTTAATATTCCAGAACCAGTGGCTGGCGGCTTGGTCGCGGCAATCGTGGTCTATATTCTCAATACGGTGTGGGGCTATGCCTTCAACTTTCATCAGGGGCTCCAAACTGCGACCATGCTGATGTTTTTTGCCTCCATCGGTCTCAGTGCTGATTTTAGTCGCCTAAAAGCTGGTGGCACGCCGCTGCTGATTTTTACGATCGTGGTGTCGGTGTTTATCGTGCTACAAGACATCGTGGGCGTCGCTATGGCCAGCGTGTTAGGACTCGATCCTCTGCTTGGGCTGGTGACAGGTTCCATCGCTCTGACGGGCGGACATGGCACCGCAGGCGCTTGGGGCATTACTTTAGAAGAAGACTATGGCGTGGTGGGTGCGACCACACTTGGTATCGCAGTGGCCACTTATGGTCTGGTCGCAGGCGGTATCATCGGTGGCCCTGTGGCGCGCCGCCTGATTCGGCGGCTCGGTCTCAAGCCAACCCCTGCTAATCCCAACCCTAGTGATATCGAAAAAGTCGCTGGGGCACAATCGCTATATAGCACCAAACATGATGAAGACTCAGCCCATAGCAACAAAGAAATCTTTGAAAGACCTGACAGTATGCGTTTTATCACCGCCTCCTCGACCATTGAGACGTTGGCGCTATTTGCCGCCGCTTTGGCGTTTGCCGATGTGATGACGCTGCTGGCCGCCGACACTTGGTTTGAGCTACCTACCTTCGTTTGGGCGCTAGCAGGCGGTGTTATCATTCGTAATGTGCTCACCACTTTATTTAACTTCGATATGTTTGATCGCTCAATCGATGTGTTTGGTAACGCCTCTTTGAGCTTGTTTTTGGCCATGGCGCTACTGTCTCTCAAGCTATGGCAGCTGACTGATCTGGCAGGCCCTGTGCTGATCATCCTATTGGTGCAGACCGCTATTATGATCATCTATGTTTACCTGATTACCTTTAAGGTCATGGGCAAAGACTATGACGCGGCGGTGTTATCAGCAGGGCACTGTGGGTTTGGTATGGGTGCGACGCCGACGGCGATTGCCAACATGCAGGCGGTCACTGATCGTTACTTGCCTTCGCCAAAAGCGTGTTCTTTGTCGATATCGTCAACGCCACGATATTACAGATATTTACCAAACTGCCATTTATGTAAGCTATTTAATCAAAAGTTAACCTAAACTGCGCTTTATAAGCCTCGATTATTTTTATAATCGGGGCTTTTTTGGGCGTTTGGGGCTTTTTTAGGCGTTTAATATAAAAAAAGCAGAGCGCTAACAGCACCTAACCCTATCGTTACGCAACTTCTAATGACACAAAACCCATTAGCCGTTATCAATACCTTATAAAAATAATGAGGCATACTATGTTGATATTTGCAGTGATTGTTGTGGTATCCGGTGCTCTGATTATCGGAGCACTATGGGGGCTTTATGGCCGCTTGCCAACCTGGCTTGAGGGGAACTTATTGGCGGTCGCTGGCGGCGCGCTGATGATATCCGTGGTCATCGAGCTGGTGCAACCGGCGGTGACTGACAGCGGGGTTTGGATTACCGCAGCTTTTGCCCTGTTGGGCGCAGTGGTATTTGCGAGTGTCGATTATCTACTCGATGAAAAGCTCAATGCCGAGGGCGGCTCAGGGCTGCTGGCGGCCATCACTCTCGATGGCATCCCAGAAAACTTAGCGCTGGGTGTGGCATTAATCAGCGGCAACGTCATGCAAGTGGCGGCTCTGGCCGGCTCTATTTTGTTATCGAACCTGCCAGAAGCAGCAGGCGGTGCCAAAGAAATGCGCCGAAACGGTGCCAGCAACAAAAAAGTGCTGATGCTTTGGGTTGGGGCCGCAGCTTTATTATCACTGGCGGCTATCTTGGGCAAGATACTACTAAAAAATGTCGATGACGCCGTTATTAGTGCGATCAATTGCTTTGCCGCAGGGGCGGTTATTGCCTCTTTGGCCACCGAGGTCTTCCCGACCGCCTTCAAACGCAGCAACCATTGGGCGGGTATTAGCACCACCATTGGCCTCATCTTAGCATTGGCTTTAAACCAGCTTGGTGGCTAAAAGGTGTGTCAGGTAGCTTTGTATAGTCAGTTCAAATTAAAATTGTTATAAATCTAAACGCGCTACTGGTACAAATTTTACTTGCATGCTGTTACCACAGAGGCTGCGCAAAATTCATCCCAGCAGCGCTATGTCATTTTTAGAATGAATTGACTATACTATCGAGTCGTATTAACAGAGAGTTTTTTAAAGTGACGGACTGCCCAGCTTTGTACGTATAACGGTTTAATTCGCATAAACTGACCACTTAAAAAATACAAACCGCCTAGCCATTAAGCTAAGCGGTTTTTTTCAACCTAACGGTAAAAATCAAGCAATCGAAAATTACTGGTTTTTTTCGTAAACTGGTAACTCTTTACAGATAGCTTCTACTTTGCCGCGTACTTCAGCAGCGACTTTTTCGTCACCGCGGCTGTCTAGTACGTCACAGATCCAGCCTGCCAACTCGCCTGCTTGTGCTTCGTTAAAGCCGCGCGTGGTAATCGCTGGCGTACCGATACGGATACCAGAGGTAACAAATGGCGATTTTGGATCATTTGGTACGGCGTTTTTGTTCACAGTAATGTGGGCATCACCAAGCCATTTGTCCGCTTCTTTACCCGTCATTTCTTGCTTGACGAGGCTGATGAGCATCAAGTGGTTTTCAGTACCGCCAGAGATGATTTCATAACCGCGCTCTTGGATGACTTTTGCCATCGCTTGGGCGTTTTTGACCACTTGCTGCTGATAGGTTTTAAAGTTGTCTTCTAATGCTTCTTTAAAGCAAACCGCTTTTGCCGCGATGACGTGCATGAGCGGGCCACCTTGGTTGCCTGGGAAGACAGCAGAGTTTAGCTTTTTCGCCAGCTTCTCATCACGCGCCAAGATCATGCCTGAGCGCGGGCCACGTAGGGTCTTGTGCGTGGTGGTGGTGACCACATCGGCAAAGGGTACTGGGCTTGGGTAAACGCCACCTGCAACCAGACCCGCCACGTGTGCCATATCAACCAGCAAGTACGCGCCCACTTCGTCGGCGATATCACGGAAACGCTGCCAATCAACGACTTGTGAATACGCGGAAAAACCTGCGATGATCATCTTTGGCTTGTGCTCACGAGCCAGAGCATCAACTTGGTCATAGTCGATCAGGCCAGTGCCTTCGACGAGGCCATACTGCACGGCGTTGTAGTTCAGGCCTGAGAAGTTGATGTGCGCGCCGTGAGTCAAGTGACCACCAGCGTCTAGGCTCATGCCAAGTACGGTGTCATTGGCCTCTAGCAAAGCCAAAAATACGGCAGAGTTTGCTTGACTACCAGAGTGCGGCTGGACGTTGACGTATTCTGCACCAAACAGCTCTTTTGCGCGGTCGATGGCCAATTGCTCGATCACATCGACGTGCTCACAGCCGCCGTAGTAACGCTTGCCTGGATAGCCTTCCGCGTATTTGTTGGTTAGGTCGGTGCCTTGTGCTTCCATGACCGCTTGTGAGCAGTAGTTTTCTGAGGCAATAAGCTCGATGTGGTTTTCTTGACGCACACTTTCGGCGGCCATGGCTTCTGCAAGTACTGGATCAAACTCTTTGATAGAAATATCTTTAAACATAATAATGTCCTAGGTAGTGGCTATCGTTAATGGTAGTGTTTATCGAAAAGAAGCGAGTAGCAAAAGGAGGTAAAACAGGCAAGCACAGGCAATTGGCCTGTCATTGACGTGTCTATATCGACAATCAAATCGACACGCAGGCATCGATATCATCGCTAAAGTTTAAGTGTAACATGAAAATTTGTATGGTGAGCGCAAAAAAACCTCACGCTAAGCTGAACAAATTAAATGGCCTTATAACGCAAATAAATAGCCAATAAAATAAAGTATTTATCACGGTATATTTATATTCTTGGATATAAATTTTCCTGTTCTCTGTTGCAGCCTATCTGTGATTGTCTATTTTGGCTGAACGCGGGCAAAAACGTCTCGCTGATCAGCAGCGTCCGCCCATACCAGTCATAACGCGTTTGCCGTTGCCAGCCTTTGGCCGTCTGTGAGATAAAACGCTGATTGGGCAACGTGCGACTGCGCTTAAATAACACATAACCGATGGGCGTACTCTTGAGCTGCTGCAAACGGCGGGCGCGGCCTTTGAGACTGGGCAACGGAAAGATGCTCTGTGCCTCGACCCACGGCTGCTCATCATTGCCATATAGGTACACCTCGCGTACCCACGCCAGCATCGGCCGATTTAGCTGCGCGCCTCGTACACCCAGCTGGCGTTTTTGTGCCAATGTCAGCGCGCGATAGCCCTCAAATCGGCGCTCAACGCGCAAGGGCTGCCGAGCTTTTACCTCTAGTACAGCAGTCAAAGAGCCTTCGACATTGAGCCAAGCGTATAGCTCGGCGGGCGGCGGTACAGGGCAAAACAGGTGGTTACTAGGCATAGTAAGCGGCTAATGATGACGGATAAAAGACGGATAAAAGACGGATAAAAAAATAGATGAGAGCAGCGCTAGCGACTGGCATCAGCGGCGGGCATATTATCAGCATTAAACGGTAAGGCGTCAAATGCTCGTCGGCGATACTCGGCCATATGCTCTCTGTCTCTACGGCAAAAATCCGCAATGGCTGGCACAAACCGCCCATCATAAACGCGGTGCAACGAATGGGTCGTCGTCGGTATAAAACCGCGAACCAGCTTATGCTCACCTTGCGTCCCTGGATCAAAATAGCTCAAACCCTGCTCGATAGCAAACTCGATGCCTTGATAATAGCACAGCTCAAAATGCAAGCTATCATAGTCCGCCAGCGCGCCCCAATAGCGGCCGTATAAAGTCGCGCCTTTGCTATCGGGCTTATCGTACAAAAACAAACTACTGGCAATGATGTCACCATGCGCATCACGCGCTTGAGCCAGCATCAGGTGCTCAGGCATACTCGCGGCCAACGCCATAAAAAAATCTAGCGTTAAATAAGGCTGCTGGCCGCGCACCGCATAGGTCATCACATAGCAATGATAAAAAGCGTGCCAGTCCTCCTCGCAAATCGTATCCCCGCATTTACGCTGACAACGGATGCCTTGCTCGGCGACCTTGCGGCGCTCAGCGCGGATGGTCTTACGCTTTTTGGCTCTTAACGTTGCCAAAAACGCCTCAAAATCTGCAAATGGCTGCGCGTTTTTTAATAAGTCTTGGTTTTGCCACAAAAACTGACAGCCCTGACGCTCCAGTATCGGTATGTCGATGGCCACCGCTGCACCGCCCTGCTCTTGCGCCGCCAGTGCACTCATGACATCGCTATCTGTCGGCATGGCGGCAGCTACAATACCGGCCAACTCAGGCGTGACAAACAGTCCATGCCAGCTTGATGCCCCCACTTGCTGAGCAATATCATCTACGCCTGCTAGGGCGGTCTTTATGATATCGGCACGCAGGCGCTCGCCATCAGCCAGCCAAAACCGCTGACCGGTAATCGGCGTATAAGGTACGCTACTGACCAGCCGCGGATAGTAGTCGACACCATAGTGCGCGTAGGCCTCTGCCCAAGCATGATCAAACACAAACTCACCGCGGTGATGACCCTTAATAAAGACTGGCAGCACCGCTATAGGATGCGTGACGGATACCTTGTCGCCTGCGGCTAATGCCTTATTGTCACCGTCAGAGTGTGCCTTGCTGTTTTTGACGTCAGCGGCGCTTGGCGGTGTTATACCCTCATCGACCTGATGGATCAAGACATATATCGGCAGCCAGCCTGCCTGCTCACCGATGGCGCCCGTGTCTGCCAGCGCTTGCCAAAAAGCAAAGGACATAAATGGCGTGTCTGGCGTTTGCCACTCTGCCATCTGCTGCCAGCTGGTATCACTCATCAGTGCGTATTTTAAACGTATGCTCATGGTCACTCTAGCCGCTCTATATGTGTCAATGTTTTATTTAAGGCGTATATCAGTCAATCACTTATAAAAGACAGCCAAACATGGTGAGATGTCTGCTCGCATCAAAACGACAGCAAATATCAGCCATCGCTGCGTTACCTAAAGCTTATCGCTGTATGTGAGACAAAGATATACTCTAACCTAAAATAGCCTAGCAAATTTTTGCCGGTTTGCTGTCACAATTTGCAAAGCACACTCACCACTTTATAAAAACCACTGACAGTAAAGGCGCGGTTTTAGGGCGTGTCCTCATTTTAAAAATGGTGATAAAAATGAGATAAATCGCCG
>NZ_JAPEHS010000104.1:0-7533 GCF_028823565.1 Psychrobacter sp. A3 | reverse complement strand
CTCAGTGGTGCCAGCATCTGTCGCCTCACCTTGGGTGTCTGTGCTTTCAGCATCGGTACTTTCGGCATCAGTGCTTTCTGTCGTCGTCGGCGCTGACTCGGGGAAATCCATTTGTTCAGCGGCAGGAGCGTTGCTACGGGCAAGCTCAGAGGCTTCATCGACACGGTCTTTGGCCAATACTTGATGCGACTCGCCTTCTTTGTCGCCACTACACGCGCTGATACCAAAGCCTAAAGCGACGACAAATGCGGTGCTTAGCGCCGTATTTAGTACTGATTTTTTCATTGCAACATCCTCAATAAAGTGCACATAAAACGATTGATATGATGCAAATAATCATAGCATAAACTCTACCCAAACCGTTATAGACAGTAGGGTTTTTTCTTGATGGCCACACTTGCCAAAAGCAGCTCTACTGATGCATATAGTAGTCCATCTCACCTTGCACTGACCAATCAAGCCTTATCAAACATCATTCGCTTTTGTTTGGTATTCATGACGCCGCCATACTGTACCAGTGGACAAAAAGGGCGCAACTTAATGATAATTATGAATTAATCAGCAAAAACCATTGACTTTATTGCTATTTTTTATTAGAATACTCGCCCTTGTGCTCTAGCACAAAATTGTCCTAGTTTGAGCTGATGCCAGTAATCTTGAGATATTACGGCTAAATACTACTATACAGCCAAACTAATGCCCTTATATCTCATCCTAATCAAGGAGTCTTCATGCCTGCAGTTAAGGTTAAAGAAAACGAACCAGTTGACATCGCTATCCGTCGTTTCAAACGTGCTTGTGAAAAAGCCGGCGTACTATCAGACGTACGTAAGCGTGAGTTTTATGAAAAACCAACGCAAGTACGCAAGCGCAAAAAAGCCGCTGCTGTAAAGCGTTATAAGAAAAAATTGCAACGCGAAACCATTCGTACCACTCGTATGTACTAATCACTTATTTGATTAGCTAAATATTAGCGCTACAGGAACGCCACTGCTATCGATTGATATCAGTGGCGTTTTTTGTGCTACAATTTTTATTATTATTACTGATATCGTCGCTCCGATATAAAAACGATACAGTGAGATGAAAAGTTGTTTTTCGCAGCATCTGTCGGCGTAGGCACAGCAAGCAAGAAAGCCAACTTTTCATTGAGCGGCTTGATAGCCATGTATCTGATTTATTTGGATTCAAACATATATTATTATCAGCTCATACGGCATTCACAAAACTATACTCATAAACCATACCCATAAAAAACACCAGCACAGGCCGTTTTTATGGCACGCTTTCCTAGTCTCTAATCCATAAGGATAATAACAATGAGCCAACTCAAACAAACACTATCAGACAGCATCAAAGCTTCTATGAAAGCGCGTGAGCTCGAGCGCGTCAAGGTGCTACGCAACGTACAGTCAGTCGTCAAACAAATCGAAATCGACCGCCAGATCGAGCTAGACGATGCCGCCGTCTTAGAGGTACTACAAAAGCAGCTAAAACAGCGCCAAGAGTCACTCGGTATCTTTACCGAAAATGGCCGTGATGATTTGGCAGCCAAAGAGCAGTTTGAGATCGATGTCATTAATGAGTTTATGCCCGCCCAGATGAATGATGACGAGATTGCCGCTTTGGTCAATGCAGAGATTCAAGCGCAAGGCGCAACATCGATGCGCGATATGGGCAGTGTCATGGGCGTGCTAAAGAGCAAAACGGCAGGCCGCGCCGACCCTGCCACCATCTCAAAGCTGGTCAAAAACGCGCTACAAGGCTAAGCGCTGCAAATCTAGGTACTGTAAAGCTAGGCACTACAAATCTAAGTATAACGGTTTCGCGCGAGCAGCGGTATCTCAGTGAGCATTTACATCAGTAACCGCCCCAATCAATCACCGCCTAAGGCTCAAAGTCTTGGGCGGTTTTTACGTTTTTGATCTCAGCTTTGATATTGGCCAGTAGTGGACGCGCGCTACCAGCTTGCGCAGTATTTTGGAGATTGTCTGCCAGCTGCTTGGCTTGTGTCAACGAGGTAAGCGCGGCATCATAACGTCCACTCCACAGCTGGTCATGACTGCGATAGCGCAGCGCATTAATGGTAGCAATATTGGCCAGCTTTGGTGTGGTGGTGGTTTTGGCCAGTTTTTCGTTGGCCAATTGCAGGCTTTGCCACGCATAGCGGTCACTTGGCTGCTGCTGGGTCAAAGGCTTGAGTAATGCTTGCGCTTGGAGCGGCTGATTACTATTGGTCAGCGCCTCTGCCAAATAGAGTCGCAAATCACGGCGCTCAGGATAGAGACGCTGCTGACTGGCCAAAATATCCGCCGCTTTTGCCCAATTACCTTGCTCAGCTAACAACTGGCTATGAGTAATCGATAAAAGTGGCTCAAGCCTTTGACGCTGAGCTGCGGGCAGTTTGTTTAGCGCTGCCAGTATCTCATCGGCATCGTCAAAGCGCTGCTGCTCGCCATACCACTGCATCAATGCCAACTTGGCCCCAACGCTGTTTTTGGCCGCTGTCGTCAGCACTGTTTCTGACGCATGCTTACCTGTACTCTGTACGCGCCAATAGAGCAGGTCAAACAGTGCTTGGTGGCGCTGCTGCTCGGCCAATGATAAAGGTGGATAGTGCTGGGCTCGGCTTTGCGATTCGCTCAAACGCTCGTTGCTTAGTGGATGCGAGCGCACAAAGCTTGGTAAAAATCGATTTTCAACTTGATTGAGCTGGCTTTGCTGATTCATGGTGGCAAAAAACCTTGGCATCGCCCTTGGATCATAACCCGCTTGGGTCATAATTTGCATGCCCACACGGTCGGCCTCGCGCTCGTTATTGCGGCTAAACGCCATGCTACTGTTCATCGTCGCAGTCTGGCTCCCCATCATCACGGCTGCGGCAGCATCTCCATCGACCGCCGACGCTGCAATGGCTGCCAGCATACCGCCTATCTGCATCAGTAGCGCTTTTTTGCGCTCGTCTGCCCCGCTCTCATAATGGCGCTGACTAATATGAGCAACTTCGTGAGCAACGACGCTTGCCAGCTCATCCATACTACTGGCGGCGAGTATCGTCCCCGTGTTGATACCGATGACGCCTCCTGGCGCGGCAAAAGCGTTGATACTTGGATTATCAATAATGACCAAGCCCATCGGTGCCTGCTGCCTTGCTTGTGCATTGAGCCGCCATGTCATGTCTTTGACGATCTCGTGTATCCACGGATCATGCTCCATCTTGATGCTTTTATTGATATTGCGTAGTGACCACTCACCGAGCAGCTTATTGTGATACTGTTCAGCAAAGCTCAGTCCTTGCCCGCGCAAGCTTGGCAAACTTAGCTCTTGGGTATCGGTGGACTGCCACGAATCATAAGGCGCAGACGACGCTTGACGCAGATCACTGCCGGCGGCGTGACTACTTTTAGGGGTCACAGCGGTCATCGCCGATATGGTCAATATCGCCGCCGATAGGATAGATAAGGACGGCCTGTGAGCCACGCTGCGCCTGCGCTTCTGGATAGAGACAGTATCAGGCATCAGCAAAGTCGGCGATGATGCTACTTCAGGGGCGACTGTACGGCCTGTGAGCGATTGATGAAAATAAAACAAATGCGCATCCTATACAAATAAATCCCAACGTCGTTTTGACTATACGAGCTTGTTTGTGCAAAATCAATTGTCCCGCGCCTGTGACTACCAATCACCACGCAGACCGTCACGATTGTGCAACATGACTGTGCAATCGTTATATCATTATCATCGTTATCATTCTAACGAACTGAACATGACGTTGACTATATTCAACTGCAATCGCCCCTGCGCTATTTGTTATAATGACAAACCATCACCCCTCTCTTAAGTTAAAACCCTCGCATATGATAAGGTTTGTTTATGTCTGCCGATAGTCAGCCCATCACCCGCCCCGCCTCTGACGTTATTTACTTCGCGGCGGATTTGTCTGCAACTGAGCAACAGCAAAGCTGCGAGCTGCTACGCTTGCTGGGTGACGCAGTACTCATCAGCGATACGCCGCTGGACATGACACCGCCGCGCCTGACAATAAAAAAACTGGTCGACGGCCGCGGACTGGCCTGCCCGATGCCTTTATTAAAGACCAAAGTAGCTCTGCGTGAGGTGACAGCAGGCGAGTCGCTATATGTGGTAGCGACTGATCCCAACTCACAGGCAGATATCACCGCGTTTTGTCGCCAAAGCCAGCAAACGGGCAGCGCAGCACCTTTGTCTTTAAGCGTCCATGAAGTGACCCATCAACCTGCCAATGATGATAAATCTGTCGCGCATTTCGATACAATATATCACTTCATCATTACCAAAACCGATAGCAACTAACGGTGGCTATCCTTTACAATTACAACTATAAAGATTTTTATCTGACTATTTGCTTAACTATTTAACCAAGGTCAAGAATATGGCTAATACTTCTAACAATGCTGCAAAAACGAGTAAAAAAGACGAGGCAGCGCCGATAAAAAATGAAGCACGCGATGCGGCGCTAAAAGCCGCTGCCGAGCGGCCACCCTACGACGCCAGCACCCTTGGCGACACCAGCACTCGTGACTTGGTGCCTGCGATGCCGACTCACTTGACGGCTCCTGGGGTAAATCTGGGCGCTTATATTAATACTGTGCACCAAATCCCTATTTTGACCCCAACGCAAGAACAAGAGCTTGCACACCGCTACTATGACGAAGGCGATGTCGAAGCGGCGCGCTTATTGGTCATGTCACATCTGCGTTTTGTCATTCATATCGCTCGTAGCTATTCAGGCTACGGATTGCCGCAGGCGGACTTGATTCAAGAAGGCAACTTGGGGCTGATGAAGGCGGTCAAACGCTTTGATCCCAATAAAGGCGTACGTTTGGTATCCTTTGCCGTTCATTGGATCAAGGCGGAGATTCATGAGTTTGTGATTCGTAACTGGCGTATCGTCAAAGTCGCCACCACCAAGGCGCACCGTAAGCTGTTTTTTAATTTACGCAGCTTAAAGAAAACCAATAATCAGCTGACGCTAGAAGAAGCGGATGCCATCGCCAAGGACTTAAACGTCACGCGTAAGCAAGTGTTAGAGATGGAATCGCGTCTGACCTCTTATGACGCCTCATTTGAAGCGCAATCTAGCGATGATGACGATGGCCGCTATGCGCCGCAGTTGTTTTTAGAAGATGGCATCGATCCAGCCGAGCAGCTCGAAGAAGAAGACTGGGAAGAAAACAACTCCTCAGCACTGCTTGCCGCGATGGGCACATTGGATGATCGCTCACGTGACATTGTCGAGCAGCGCTGGCTTTCTGAGCAAAAATCCACCTTGCATGAGCTAGCAGCAGTCTACTCTATCTCAGCGGAGCGCGTACGCCAGATCGAAAAAAACGCCATGGACAAGATTCGCGATGCCATGACCATCGATAGCGTTATCTTACCTGATGACATTCAATAGACAGTACAGAGTACATGGTAGCAAATAGTACAGAGCAGTAGATAGTGCAGAGCATGATGCAGTACATAACACGAGTTTTACTATGGTAAATTGGATAGGAATTGCGGCGATTAATATGGCCATTGCCGTGGCTCTAGGGGCATTTGGCGCGCATGGTCTGAAAAACCTCGTCAGCCTGCAGCAGTTAGAGTGGTGGCATACCGCAACGCTGTATTTATTTGTCCATGCGCTCGGCCTGCTGATCGTCGGCGTGTTGATACGTCTAAGGTACGCCGCGCAAGCCCCCGCATGGCTGCTACAAATCGGTATTATCATATTTGCTGGTAGCCTCTATGCGATGACACTGGGCGCGCCGCGCTGGTTTGGTGCTATCACGCCTATCGGCGGCGTGCTGATGATAGTAGGCTGGCTATGGCTGGCGATATCTGCATTTGCCATCAAGCCGGCGGTCGCAAAATAGCTTGTCAGGGCTGATAGCCATGATAAAAAAATGATAAAGAGTAAGGCGGCTGATAGTATGACCCATATGTCAGCACCGATAAAAGGAACAAGACTGCGTTAGGGAGCATCTGTTATGAGTACTATTAGTGTCAATGGTAAACATCTACAAACCACACACCAGACGGTGCAGCTGGTCATCAACGAGCTGGGCTTGAGTAAAGGTCGCTATGCGGTAGAAGTCGACGGCGAGCTGATACCAAAAAGCGAGCTTGCTGGCATGCGTGTCAAAGAAGGCATGAGCATCGAAGTGGTGCAAGCCGTCGGCGGTGGCTAGGTCTCAACGACCGTATTGCCATATACTGCCGTTACGTATCGTCAGTTCGACATAAAATCACTATGCTGAGAATAAACGGCTCTGATTAAATAGCTCCGATATAGTAAATGGCATAAAAGAAAAGACCTTAGCTCGGCTCTGATTAAATAGCTCCGATATAGTAAATGGCATAAAAGAAAAGACCTTAGCTCATAAGTGCTAAGGTCTTTTCTTTTATGCCGTTTATTTGTTTATAAGAAATTAAGACCTAATAAGGTAATGACATTATAATAGTAGTTGTATTGTCCTACGCTCTATTAGGTCCTAATAGGATCATACTGCTGGCGCTATCTCGGCTGGCGTCACATCCTGATAACGTCCATCACGCCCTGTTCCTTGCGTTTTCTTACGCTCTTGACGGGTTTTGTACTTACGGACTTGTCTATCGAGTTTGTCGGCCATGTCGTTGATGGCTTTGTACATATCATCTTCACATGCCTGGACAAACATCTCTTGACCCGCCACTCGCATAATGGCTTCGGCCTTATGGCTCTTCATGCCGCCGTCACTGGCGCCACTATTATCGAGCGATAGTATCACTTTAATACTCTGTATCTGATCAAAATGTCGCTCTACTTTTTCTAGCTTTTCGCGAACTGCCTTGTCCATGGCTTCGGTAACACTGATATGATGACCACTGATAGAAACATTCATATTATTGTCCTTTTGTTTATAACTCACAATCAACAGATGACATAGCCGTCCTGCCTGTATCACCCTGCCTTACCAACAACTCATTAATCAAATCTAAGACCCTTGTTAGCTATGTCTCTGATAGATAGACCGTTAGCCACCAGTATCTTTAGCAAAAAATCAACGTATTCTTATATCGTCTCTTTGGTTGCTAATGAAGATAAATACCGTCAAGGTAAATACATTCTATAAATACGTATTGAGGTTAGACACTTAGATTTTGTACTTGGGTTTCGTTGTTGGTATGACTCTAATTTGTCATGAAAGCGGCGTAGTAGCAAGCCATTAAATTGTAATTAAATGTAATAAAAACTGTTGTTTCTATCAAGTTTCTATATAATCAAAAAATTTTATTTTTTATAACTAGATATAGGGTGCAGCAACACAGTAGCATGGTCTATGGCTGATATCGACGCAAAAAAAATAACGCCGCTCATATCGTGATACTAGCGGCGCTATTTTAGGGCGTGTTTAACATTTACAAATAGGCACTGCTGATCGCTAAAATTGTTCCAGCCAAGGCGCAAAGCGACAATAATGCAGATGCCTTAGCTAGATTTGCAACGCAGTATGGCGCAATTTTAGCATC
>NZ_JAPEHS010000103.1:0-7634 GCF_028823565.1 Psychrobacter sp. A3 | reverse complement strand
ACACTTGAGCATCCCAAAGCTTGTCCACTAAAGAGGGCTCACTACCTACAAAAACTTAACCACTACATCGCTCAAGGCTTTGCTATTGTCTACATGGATGAGAGTAGCTTTGAGAGTGAAACGATGCGTCCTTGTAGTTATGCACCCATCGGTAGCCCTTGTATTGACCGCTATAACTGGCAATCCAAAGAGCGAACCAACGTCATTGGTGCGCTCTTTGGCAAAATGCTGTTTGCACTCGATTGCTTAAAGAGCAACATCAATAAAGAGGTTTTCTATCACTGGTGCAAGATCACGCTGGTACCAAAGCTTAAGAAAAAATGTGTGATCATTATGGATAATGCGACGTTTCATAAGCGCGTTCAAAAGCTGCTTAACAGGCATGATCACAGGCTTCTATTCTTACCACCTTATAGTCCTGAATTAAATCCCATCGAGAAAAAATGGGCTCAAGTGAAGTTTCTACGCCAAGGCTGGATGGAAAATGACTTATCTAAATTGTTTTATGATATTCATCCAAATCATAACTCTTTTGTAGTGCAGTGACTATAAGTCATGCTCACTTAAACGGCTATAAAAACCATGAGCCGCCGCTACGGCAATGGCATAGACCAAGTCAAACAATAGCTCAAACGTGGTCAAAGGCCTGTTTGGCTCATTCATTGGTATCACGCGCTCGAATAGGTTTTATTTTGAGCCTACTTATCATCTATGGTGTTCCAGGTTTTATAAATTCGTATAGTTATTTTATCCTGACTGCTTAGACTAAAGCATACTCGCTTGCAATAATTGCTTGGCATACGGATGCTTTGGATTATCAAAAATAGCTTCGGTCGCTCCAGACTCGATGCACGCGCCTTCTTTTAGTACCATAATATGCTGGCATAAAGCGCGCACAACCTTTAGATCGTGACTGATAAACACGTAACTGATGTGCAATTTTTCCTGAATTTCCCGTAGCAAGTTGACCACCGTAACCTGCGTGGTGCTATCAAGTGCAGACGTTGGCTCATCAAGTATCAATAAACTTGGCTGCATCACAAGCGCACGAGCAAGCGCCACTCGCTGACGCTGACCGCCTGATAGCTCATGCGGATAACGCTGGGCAAACTCAGCAGGCAGGTGCACGGTTGCCAAACTATCCATCACCGCCTGCTGACGGGCGACCTTAGCCACGCCTTGTACCAACAGCCCTTCTTCAACTATCTGCATCACCGTCATACGCGGATTGATACTGGCAAAGGGGTCTTGAAATACCATCTGAATCTGCGAGCGGAATTTTCGCAGCTCACTCCTAGACAATACCGCGATAGCTTGGCCGTTCACCACAATCTGACCACTGATGCGTGCTTGATGACTCAGTAATTGACTCAGCGCAAGGGCAATGGTGGTTTTGCCAGAGCCAGACTCGCCAACGATACCGAGCGCCTGCCCTTTTTGCAGCGTCATATCGACGTTTTTTACTGCATCAAACCAGCGCTTGACGCCGCCAAACAGACTTTTTTCGATCGGAAACTGTACTTGTAAATGACTGACTTGCAATACGGTTGGCCGCTGACTTTCATTCTCAGATAGATCTAATGCTTGCCCAAAATCTTGCTCGATAAGAGTGCGAGTATAGTCAGCTTCTGGCTGATTAAACACCTCGGCAGTTTTCCCCTGCTCAATCGTTTGACCTTGGCGCATGACGATGACGTTATCGCTATAGCGTTTGACCAAATTAAGATCATGGCTGATGAGTATCATTGCCATCTGATGCTGCCGCTTGAGACTATCTAGCAGCTCAAGAATCTCATGCTGCAGAGTAACATCCAGCGCAGTGGTCGGCTCATCAGCGATTAAGATATCAGGCTGCTGCGCCAATGCCATGGCGATCATTACCCGCTGGCGTTGGCCACCGGACAGCTCATGTGGATAGCGATGCAGCTTGTCAGCAGGGTCAGTAATATTGACATCACTTAGCAAAGCGATGCTCCTGTCTCGCCAGTGCTTTTTGGGTACGCCGCTTAGACGCAACGACTCGGCGATTTGCTTGGCAACCGTATGTAATGGGTTCAGCGCTGTCATCGGCTCTTGAAACACCATAGCGATGCGCTGACCACGGATAGCGCGCAGCGCTGCATCACGTGTTTTATGGTTGCTTATCGGCAATGTTGTCATTTTTTCCGCGTCTGCCAACTGCACTTTACCTGTGACGCTCAAGCTATTTGGTAGCAAGCCCAACAGTGCAAGACTGGCGATCGACTTGCCAGAGCCTGACTCGCCGACGATAGCCAATGTCTCCCCTTGTCGCAGCTCGTACGTTAGCTTATCGACTAAGACGATGTCTGCGTCCGTGACGATGCTAAGTTTATCTACTACCAGCATGAGCTTGTTTTGTGTATTGCTATGATTGTCACCTAAAAGGCTGCTTTGCTCAGTAGTAGTTATCATATTGGCGTTTATCATCTTATCAGTTGTCATTTTAGGAGCGCCTCGGATCAAAGGCATCACGCAACGCTTCGCCAATAAAGATGAGCAAGGATAAGATAAAAGTCAGACTAAAAAACCCTGATAGTGCCAGCCAAGGCGCATCAAGGTTGTTTTTGCCTTGTACCATCAGCTCGCCAAGTGACGGCGAGCCAGGCGGTAAGCCATACCCTAAAAAATCTAGCGCGGTTAAGGCAATGATATTGGCTGTTAGGATAAACGGCAACTGCGATAAGCTAGAGGCCAAGGCATTGGGCAAGATGTGCCTCATCATAATGCGGCTATCCGACACCCCAAGGTTACGGGCTGCGCGGACATAATCAAAGTTACGCGCCCGCAAAAACTCGGCGCGTACCAAACCGACTAATCCCATCCAGCCAAATAGCAGCATCATGGCAAACAGCATAAAGATGCTGGGACTAAACAAGCTGACCAAAATAATAATCATAAACAGCTGCGGCATCCCGCCCCACACTTCCATAAAGCGCTGGCCTGCCAAATCTACCCAGCCACCGTAATAGCCTTGTATCGCACCGACAATAATACCAATCATCGCCCCTGCCAGCGTCAAAGCGATACCAAATAACAACGACACCCGCATGCCATAAAGTATGCGCGCCAGCACATCACGACCCAAATCATCCGTACCCAGCCAGTTTTGGCTATTGGGCGGCGCAGGATAAGGCAGACCCAGCGCAACATTTGGCGTCTGATCGGCAAAGGGAATGGGCGGCATCACATAAAAGCCTTGCTCATTAATCAGCGTTTGCACTGCAGGGTCTTTATAATTGGTTTCGGTCTCAAACACACCGCCAAACGTCGTCTCAGGATAGGCCTTTAGCACAGGAAAATAGTAATCGCCTTGATACTGCACCAGTAGCGGCTTGTCATTGGCAATCACGTTGGCTGCCATACAAAGGACGAATATCAGGGCAAAAATAGCGAGCGATACGACGCCAAGACGATTGCGACGAAAGCGGTGTAGGCGTGCTTGCCAAATAGGATTTAGGCGGCATTTTTTTGTCATCGTCATAGACGGACTTGCAGGCGCTGAAGGTAATGGTTGACTTGACATTAGCGACCCTCAAAATCAATACGCGGATCAATGAGGTGATAACTTAAATCACTGATGAGCTGTAATAGTAGACCAACTAAGGTAAAGATAAACAGCGTGCCAAATATCACTGGATAATCACGCTGCTGAATGGCCTCAAAGCCAAGCAGTCCTAAACCATCGAGTTTAAAGATGATTTCAATAAGAAAATTACCAGCAAAGAAAATCCCAACGATGGCCGCGGGGATACCAGCGATAATAATCAGCATCGCGTTACGAAACACATGACCGTACAGCACTTGACGCGCGCCTAAGCCTTTGGCGCGTGCGGTTAGGACATATTGCTTACCCAGCTCTTCTAAAAAGCTAAACTTGGTCAAATAAGTCAAGCCGGCAAAACCGCCAACGGTACTTGCTAATAGCGGCAGTGCCAAGTGCCAAAAGTAATCCTTCACTTTACCCAAGGTACTTAACTGATCAAAATTCTCGGAGGTCAGTCCCTGCAGCGGAAAGATATTCCAGTAGCTGCCACCCGCAAAAAACACCAACAGTATGACGGCAAACACAAACACAGGTATCGCATGGCCAATGGCGAGTAGCATAGCAGTGGCTTTATCAATCCCCGAGCCGTGATGCATGGCTTTGTAGATGCCAAGTGGGATGGCAATCATATATATCAGCAGCGTACTCCACAGCCCAAGCGAGATAGATACTGGCAGCTTTTCTATAATCAGATCGGTCACCGTCTGGCCCTTAAAAAACGACTCACCAAAATCTAACTGGGCGTAGTTCTTTAGCATCAGCCAAAAGCGCTCAGGCGCTGACTTATCAAAGCCGTATTGCGCATTGATTGCGGCCACCATCTCCTCAGATAGGCCGCGCGTGCCTTGGTAGGTACTATCATTGCCGCCTGCACTACCCGCGCCGATACTACCGCCGAGCGCATTGTCTTTTGCGCCTTGCTCAATCAATGCCAGCTGCTGCTCCACAGGACCGCCTGGCGCCGCTTGTACAATCACAAAGTTCGCCAGCAATATCAAAAATAGCGTCGGTAATATCAGCAGCAATCTTTTTAAGATATAACGACCCATATGTCAGCTTCCTAAAATAATTAGAAGTTGTTTTTCAGCTCACGTAGCGCGGCAAATACCGTCAGTGACTTATCATCATTGATCGCCATCTTGGCCTTGACACCTGCGATCACACTCGGCTCTTGTGTGCGCAAAAACACATTGACAGCACGCTCATGCGCCAAGGTCACCGGCAATGTTGGGGTGCCTTGGGCGGTCTTTTCTTCTGCTTGCGCCAATGCTTGCTGCATCGCTTCATTAGCAGGCTCGATAGAGAGACCAAAGCGTAGATTGCTGGCAGTATATTCATGCGCTGGATACAGCAGCGTCTCGGCTGGCAGTCCGTTTAAACGCTTAAAGCTCTCATGCAACTGCTCTATCGTTCCTGTAAACACGCGGCCGCAGCCAGCACTAAACAAGGTATCTCCGCAAAAACAATGCTTTTGACCATCGATATCTAAGACATAAGCCACGTGACTTGCCGTATGACCCGACACGTCCCATACTTGCGCCGCGCAGCCCCAGGCACTGACCGTGCTACCATCCTTGATGGTCTGGTCTTCATCGACCGTATGCTCGCCATGGGCCACCAGATGCGTCATCGGATAAGACTCTTGTAGCTCTGCCACACCGCCGATATGATCATGATGATGGTGGGTGGTCCAGATAGACGTCAGCTCCAGCTCATTGTCTTCTAGATAAGCAACGACAGGCTCAGCTTGACCCGGATCAATGACGATGGCTTGCTTGTTATTTTCATTAATGAGCGCCCAGATATAGTTGTCATTAAACGCTTTAATCGGGTGAATACGAATACTCATATCAAATCCTTACCAGTAGTTATAGGTGTTGCTTATCTTTTTATTCAAGTATTGAGAATGGCTATTTTTGATAAACGATACATTAGATATTAGGTACCCAAGCCATCGTTTATTTTTTCAAGTAGTTATTGACGCGCGCTTCGGCTGCTTTATCCACCCACCAGTAGTCGATTCCGACTGCATTAGTCGGCAGTGTGCCATTATGGCGATACTGATTCCAGTAGGCAACATTGGTACTAGATTTGCCATATAGCGGGACCATATAGTGACCTGCGCGTAGCAGACGATCAAGGACGTGCGTATATAAGACAATCTCGTCACGACTTTCGGCGTCGCCTAATTGTTCTATCACCTCATCTATCGCCGCGTTTTTGATACCTGCCGTGTTTCGGTTGCCCGTCTCATCGGCAGCACTACTACCCCAAAACCCTACTTGCTCAGCACCAGGCGATAAGCTTTGGGCAAATACATCGACCACCATATCATAATCAAAGCGGCGCATTCGCTCGTAATATTGTGGGCCATCGACTTGCCGCAAGGTCGCATCGAACCCTAGGCGCTTGAGATTACGAATATAAGGCAGCAACACACGTCCCATGGTCTCGCCCGTCATCAGCATCTCAATCCGAGCACGCTTACCATTAGGCTGATATAGCTGCATATCGTCATAATAAAAACCCGCATCTAGCAAAAGCGCACGCGCCTTTAATAACCCTTCACGATTAAAGCCGCTAGCATCGCTGGTGGGAAGTTGCCATCTCGCCAGTACTGCACGGCGCTGAATCGGCTCAAGTGTCGGCAGTAGTGGTTTTAGCACCTGCATCTCGGTAGGCGATGGCGTACCCGTAGCGGCAAGCTCCGAGCCATGAAAAAAGCTTTGCAGGCGCTCATACTGCCCATGAAACAGCGTCTTATTCATCCATTCAAAATCATAAGCGGCGCTCAGTGCTTGGCGCACGCGAATGTCTTGAAACAATGGCCGGCGCAAATTCATCACCAGCGCCTGCATAGGTACTGGGTTTTGACTGCTGATGGTTTCTTTTTTAATGAGCCCTGCTTTTACCGCTGGGAATCGATAACCGGTTGCCCAATTAGAGGCTTTATTTTCTGGGCGAAAGCGATATTGTCCAGACTTAAACCCTTCAAAAGCAATCTCATCACTTTGGTAATAGACAAACTTAATCCTATCAAAGTTATAGCGACCGCGATTGACTATCAAATCCCGCCCCCAGTAATTGGGATCACGGACATAGCTCACCGAGCGTCCTGCATCGACGCGGCCAAGCTTATAAGGCCCACTGCCCATGAGCGGCGTTAGGCTGATTTTTTCAAAGTCGGTATCGATAGAGGATTTGGCAAACACTGGAAACTGCCCGACTGTTAATAGAATCTCTTTATTATCATCGGAGGTAAAGACAAACTTGACTCGCCGCTTATCGACAATTTGGATGTCTTTGATATCTCCCAAATAGCTACGAATATACATCGGGCCTTTATTTAATATGGCGTCATAAGTGGCTTTGACATCGGCACTAGTGACCTCTGTGCCATCCCAAAAACGCGCCGCAGGGTTAATATGATAGATAATCCAGCTGGTGTCCTCAGGGTCGTAGGTAACTTTGCTGGCCAGCTGCGGATACATGGTAAAGGCTTCATCTAATGATCCGGTCATCAACGTGTCGTACAGATAGTCGGTACCGACCATCGCCACCCCCGTGGTCATCCATTTGTTGGCCGCATTAAAGGTGCCGCGCGCATCGAGTGACAGCGTGCCGCCTTTGGGCGCATTTGGATTGGCATAGGGCATATATGGGGCGTCGGCATATTCAGTGGGACTATTATGACCAAGCGCTGTCGTGGTGACAGGCGCTGCTATAGCTATCGGCAGCCAGCCGATGACCAGAGCAAACAAAACGGTTTTTGGCAGGGCTTTTTTGGGCATCATGGGGTATCAATAGACCTCTTTACTTACCGTACCTATCATCGAAAAAACGTGAGCATTATAGCCATAACACGTAAAAACCACTGCCAAGCTCTGCCCTCGAAAAATTTTATCATAACAAACTTAGGTTTTTTCACCTAATGATTTGCTGGATCGATGTCGTCATGCTCGAGGCTTTTTTGATAATACAGCGCAGCGATGAGGTGGGTTTACATCAGTAGAGGCACGGTTTTAGGTATACAGTAGGTTTGCCTAGCGGTTTTTTGACTGACAATAAA
>NZ_JAPEHS010000102.1:0-7801 GCF_028823565.1 Psychrobacter sp. A3 | reverse complement strand
CAGCAGTGCCTATTTGTGAATGTTCAACACGCCCTGGTTAATGGCTGGTTTTTTTGGTTTTGGTACCAGTTAAGAGCCAATCCTGTGGTTAGCTTTTTGAAAAGACGGGTAGCGGCTCAAAGCTTACCTCGGAGCGCGGTAGCCGTGCCACATCCTGCATACGCCAGTCATCCTTACCATCATTACTCACTTGTAGATAGTATTTGGCTTTTACAGGATCGATATCGACATGAGCACGGTATTTATTGCCTTCTTCGTGCTGGAGCACCACATCGCGATCTTTTTTGATATCGGTGGCATGAGAGATAGACAGCGCCAGCGTATCAGGATAGGTGAGAGGTGTGCCGTTTAGGAGCTTGCCCGTCTGTAAGCTTTGCTCAGGATAGTTTAAATAAAACACAATATCGCCATTATCGGCAAACTGCATTTCGCCATGCAAGTCCAAATCATGCGTGAGCTTATCACGAGAGATATCATGGTAGAGGGTCTTGCCATCCATATACCAGTCGTCACGTACCACACTGTCACGGATTTGGTAGGAGTAATACACAAACCAGATGCATGCGATCACGACCAGCGCTGGCATGCCAATCACAAAGATGACGACCATGTAGTTTTTATACCATGGCTGCGTATCTTGATGCTTAAAGTTTGGTGCTGGAGTAGACATAAAATACCTATTAATCAGATAACGGTTTAGCAGATATCATATCACTAGATACCGTAAACGCTATCACTGGATAATCTAATGGCACACTGTTGCCAAGTGACAAATGAGTCATCCGCCAATCGCTAATCAAACCAATTGTGAGCGACTAACGGATGAGCGTTATAAAAATAGCCGGACCAAGCACGGCGTCTTGGTGCTTTTGAGCACCAAGCCTTGACTCTCAGTGCTTTGCAGCATAAAAGCTTTTGAATCTGAGCGCTTTCAAATATAAGTGCTTTGAAAAATCACAGCCTTTAAAACTCTTGCTTACTGACCTTGAGTGGTAAAGATGTTTTGTTTGCTTACCTGATATTTGCCATCTTCGCTGGTCACGGTCAGCGTCACTGGTGTTTGACCAAATTCGATCACATCTGGATCGCCATAGATGCTCAGTGGCATATCAAAGCTTTCGCCTGCTTCTAAAGGCACATCGTTAAATCGTAGCGCTAAGCTCAATCCTTCTTGTGGCTCCAAGGCAATATTATAAGTATGCGGCTCTTGGGTCTTATTGGTCAGTTTGATGATATAGCTGTTTTCGATCATACCCTGACTATTGATAGAGGACAGCTGGTTACGGTCGCGGCGTATATCGATCTCTAGTGGCACCCGATCGGTTAGCGCAAAGATTAGACCGCCGCACAGTATCGTCAGCAATGCCAGATAAGCAAATAGGCGCGGACGCAGTACACGGCTCGGCTCTTTTTCGGCCAATTGACGCTCGGTCGTATAGCGAATCAAGCCACGTGGGTAGCCCACTTTGTCCATGATCTCATTACAGGCATCGATACAAGCGGCGCACTGAATACAAGCAACTTGCAGGCCATCACGAATATCGATACCGGTAGGGCACACCTGCACACACATGGTACATTCGATACAGTCGCCTAAGTCATCAGGGTTGGTGCCTTTTTTGCGAGGGCCACGCGGCTCACCGCGCTCATAATCGTAGGAAACAATGAGCGTGTCTTTATCAAACATCACACTCTGAAAGCGGCCATAAGGACAAATATGTACACACATCTGCTCACGCATATAACCGGCATTGGCATAAGTGGCAAAGGTAAAGATAAACATCGAAATCCATACCCACGTTGGCCAATCAGGCACAGGGACAATCCCTATCATCTGCCAGCTTTGATACAGATAGTCAGTGCCCGCGACATAACTGACAAAGGTCGCCGCTGTAATCACAGAAAACACAAACCAAATAAAATAGACCAACGCTCGCTTAAATGCTTTTTTTGCGCTCATCGGTTCTTTGTCAAACTTGATGCGTTTATTACGATCGCCGATTACCCATTTTTCGACATACTGATAAAGATGTGTCCAAATCGTTTGCGGGCAGGCATAACCACACCAGACGCGGCCCGCATATACAGTCACCATAAAGAGGGTAAAGGCGGCGATGATGGCGAATGCTGCCACAAAATAAAAATCTTGGGTCAAAAACGTCATGCCAAAGATATAATAGTGCTGTGAGGGGACATCAAACCATATCGCCTGCCTACCGTTGTATCGCAGCCATGGCAATAACAAAAACGGACATCAAACCATATCGCCTGCCTACCGTTGTATCGCAGCCATGGCAATAACAAAAACGCCGCCAGTAGTGCATACATCGTGATGACACGAATATTTTGGTAAAAACCTGTGACAAACCTAGGGTGGACGCGATGCTTGGTGGCGTCGAGGTCTACTTGTTGTACAGGGATCTTATTGGGTTGTTGTGCTGACATAAACGTGCCTCTTTAAAAAAAGAATCAGTCTGCTGGCATGATGAACAAACACCTTGGATAATAAGATGTATGAGTGTGCGATGTTATCAATGTCAGTAGGTAGAGGGCAAGACAATCACCTAATCGATGCCAAACCAACTACCAAATAATCGATGGTCAATAGCTAAGAGCCGATAGGCAATACGGCATTCGGGCAAGCCATCAATATCTCTGCCTATCAAGTATATATTTTAGCATTCTCCCTACTATAAATGGGGTGATAATCCTAAAAAGCAATCTACTGATACCTTATATAGGTGCCTATATATAAAAAAGGGAGAACTGCAATGACAGTCCTCCCTTTCTGGTAAATCCATTAAACGATATCAGCAATTGGCTGATTAATAACGATTATAATCAGTTAGCAGTAGCTTCTGCTGGCGCTTCAGTCGTCGCAGCGGTCGCAGTTGCTGTAGCAGCTTTGGCTGATTTAACAGGCTTGTCTGATAAAGAGTAGACATACGCGGCAAGCAGCATGATACGCTCATTACCCAATTTTGTCTGCCACTCAGGCATCACACCAGCACGGCCATAACGTAAGGTCTCGCGGATGCTTTCGCGATCGCCGCCATAGAGCCAGATATCGTCTGTCAGGTTTGGCGCACCAGTAGAAATCATACCTTTAGCGTCGTCACCATGACAAAGCACACAGTTAGTCGGCTCGTTAAAGATGACCTCACCTTGTGCAACTTTAGTCTGATCTAGATCATAACCTTGTTGGTTACCAGAGATCGATAGGACATACTCAGAGACTGCACGTACGCCATCTTCACCGATCTGATCACGCCATGCTGCCATGCCACCAACCCGGCCATTATGTAGGGTCGTTAGGATGTTTTCAGGCGCACCACCATATAACCAATCGTTATCGGTGAGGTTTGGATAGCCCAAAGCGCCCTTGGCGTTAGAGCCGTGACAAACCGCACAGTTTTGTAAAAACAAACGGCTACCCACTTTCAAGGCATTTGGGTTTTCAGATAGCTTTTCGACATAAGGCGCAAGCTCTGCAACTTTTTGGTCGATCTGAGTTTGCAGGTCAGCTGGCGGGTTGTCGCTACGACGCATGGTCGCTTGTAGCTCGTTCAGCGTCGCTAGTGTCGTAGTTGCGCCTGCTGCATCTGCTTTAACCAAGATATTCTTTTCAAAGTTATCTGTAAATACTTTGTTATTGCTCTCAAGCTCGCTGAACAACTCATTCTTAGAAGACCATGGCACTGTTTCACCATCGACCTCTACTGTTGCCAGACCGTTCCAGCCTGCTGGGAAAATTGCTGGGAAAAATACCCAGTAAGCGGCACCCCAAATGATTGAACCAAAGAATATCACTAACCACCATTTAGGCAGCGGCTTATCATATTCTCGGATACCATCGTACGTATGACCAGTCGTACCGTCTTCTTCGAGGTCTGGCTTGTATTTTAATACAAATAACAAAACCCCAAGAATACCTGCCCAACACATGATACTGAGGATGGTAATCCAAGAACTCCAAAAAAATGTCATCGTTTATCCTTATTGCGCTGCTCTTCAGACAGAGACTTTACATCCTCGTCATCAAGCGCAAGTTGTGCATCTTCTTCGAAGCGTTTTTTGTTTTTTGGCGAATACGCCCACCATGCAACACCTACGAAGGCAACAAAGGCAGAAACGGTCGCAATTGTTTGTAATTCACCAATACCCATTAGCGCTGTCCTTCCATCGCGGTGCCTAGTTGTTGTAAGTAGGCAACCAAAGCATCAAGCTCAGTGGCACCAAGAACAGCATCTGGCGCGCCTTCGATGTCTTCTTCAGTGTAAGGCACACCAAAGCGATCGCGGAATAAACGCATTTTAGCTTGAACATTTGCACCATTAACTTCGTTGGTGGCAAGCCATGGGAAACCAGGCATGACTGACTCTGGTACCAATGAACGCGGTGCGATTAAGTGCTGTTTTTGCCAGTCTTCAGAGTAGCGTCCACCAACACGTGCCAAATCAGGTCCAGTACGTTTTGAGCCCCATAAGAAGGGATGATCCCACGTTGACTCAGCAGCGCGTGAGTACGGTCCATAACGCTCAACTTCAGCACGTAGTGGGCGCACCATTTGAGTGTGACAGACGTGACAACCTTCACGAATATAAATATCACGCCCCTCAAACTCAAGCGCTGTCCAAGGCTCCATAGCAGGTAGGGGAGCATTTACCCCGCCTTCTTCAGGGCTTTTGTTATCATAAATCAGTGGTACGATTTCTACCAAAGTTGCAAAGCTGATTGCGATGACAATAAAGATGACCAACAAGCCTGTATTTTTTTCGATAATTTCATGCGGTGTACCAGCCATGATCGCTCCTTATACGTTAGCTGTCGATGGTTTTTCGACACTAGGTTCATGATCCGTTGGATCCGCGACATCTACAGGCTTACCTTCTGGCATCTTGAGTGTTTTATAGCAGTTATATGCCATAACAAACATACCCGATACGTATAAGAAGCCACCAAAAGCACGACCGATATACGGGAAGTGTGAGAACTCAACCGTATCAACGAAACTATATACCAAAGTACCGTCAGGGTTGGTCGCAAGCCACATCATGCCTTGGCCAATACCTGAGATCCACATAGATACGATGTAGAAAACTGTTCCAGCAGTTGCCAGCCAAAAGTGCGTAGTGATTAAGCTGACAGAGTACATTTTTGGTTTGTTATAGATACGTGGTAACAGTACATATAGCGAACCAATGGTAATCATACCAACCCAGCCAAGCGCGCCTGAGTGTACGTGGCCGACTGTCCAGTCAGTGTTGTGTGATAGTGCGTTCACCGTCTTGATAGACATCATTGGGCCTTCGAACGTCGACATCGCGTAGAACGACAATGCCACAATCATAAAGCGAATGATCGGGTCGGTACGCAGCTTATCCCAACTACCTGATAACGTGAGTACACCGTTAATCATACCACCCCAAGATGGTGCAAATAGAATGACGGAGAATACCATTGCCAATGACTGCGTCCAATCAGGAAGCGCTGAATAATGCAAATGGTGACCACCAGCCCACATATATGAAGCAATCAATGCCCAAAAGTGAACGATAGACAAACGGTAAGAATAAATAGGACGACCAATCTGTACAGGAACGAAGTAATACATCATTCCAAGGAACGCCGCCGTCAAGTAAAAACCTACCGCGTTGTGCCCGTACCACCATTGCACCATCGCATCAGTTGCACCGCCAAATAGCGAATAAGATTTGAACGCACTAACAGGAATGGCCATGCTGTTTACGATATGCAGTAGGGCAATCGTAATAATAAAAGCAGCAAAGAACCAGTTAGCCACATAAATGTGTGAGGTTTTGCGTTTGATGATTGTACCAAAAAATACGATGGCATAAGAGACCCATACCAAAGCAATTAAGACATCAATAGGCCACTCAAGCTCAGCGTACTCTTTAGTTGACGTCAAACCTAGAGGAAGGGTAATAACGGCAGAAACAATCACTGCCTGCCAACCCCAAAAGGTAAACCAAGCTAAGTACGGTGCAAATAGGCGCGTTTTACAGGTGCGCTGAACGATATAGTAAGACGTTGCGAACAGGGCACAGCCACCGAACGCAAAAATGACGGCATTAGTATGTAGCGGTCTGAGACGACTAAACGTCAGCCATGGAATGTCAAAGTTGAGTGCTGGCCATGCCAACTGTGAAGCAATGAACACACCAAGACTCATGCCGACGATGCCCCATACTACGGCCATGATCGTAAAAAAACGTACGATAGTGATTTCGTATTCACGGTCCACTGGGGCGACTGCTGTGTTTTGTAAACTCATTGGATGATTCCTTTACAGCCCGAATTATCAACAGAATTAACTAACGCTCCGCACCATCTAGAGCTATCTCTTAGATGAACTTAGCGGTACATGCTGTTTTTGGTCTGCCTATTATCCTTAGATTATCACCTATCTGTCTAAGCTTACGCTTAATAGCAGCGGGTATTAAAGACCAAAGCGTATTGACGCCAAAGGTTTGTAGCTGCTCGATAGTAGGATTGTTAACAACCTGTCAAAATAAATAAGCAGATACGCCGTTTTGAGCATCAAACATCTAATGAGGCAAAGTATTTATCTTAATTATTACTAAAAGCGCTGTACCAATGAAGATAGATACCAATATCCATAAGGTCCTAAAGCCTACTGACCGTAGATGTATGCTAGCGGCGGCTGACAAAAAAACATGTTTAGGTAATGTTTAGTTAAAACTCCCGACTCTGTTTAAGGGTATTGTAACGCAATCCTAATCAAATATCATCACACTCATGCGCCAAAATACAAACTCTTTGGTAAAAATCTGAGCAAACAGCGGAAAATCGCTGTGTCATTTGTGCATTTTATACCCAGTTTTGCGACGATTCTAAAGGGTGCTTGCGACAAAAAATGCGGTGAATGGTAGGCAAAAAACATCAACGATATCGCCGCAATTATCTTGTATTAGACCCATGATAGTTGCGACCATGCGATTTGACGTGGCCAGTATTTTTGTAACAATCTCGTCATATGCTGTCTAAATAGGTTTTACTTATCCGCTGCTCGGCCTTTATAATGTGGCTGAACACAATCGATAACCGCGCACCTTTGGTCGCCTAATCTAAGGTGTGCCCTCGTTATTGGTACGAGGCGCGTCTTAATAACAATTAAGGATAATAATATGGCAGTTTTTTTGACAGATGAATGGTTTGAGCAAGTAGAGCAAATGAGCAATGACGCGGGTGAGTTAAACCTGCCGCCTGCCTTGGCAAATATGGTGGTCAATCTAAAAGTGTCTGATGCTGAGCAAGATATCGAGGCCAATTTTGCCAATGGCTTACTGCACCGCGGTCTAAATGAATCGGCGACAACGACCTTGCTGTTGGATCGTGATATTTTACAATCCATCATCACCGATTTTAATACCAATGAAATCATGGGGGCGTTTATGGCAGGCAAGATTCGTGTCGAAGGCGATATGTCACAGCTGATGGCTGTGCAGACCGCGCGTCCAAGTGCTGAGCAAAAAGAGCTATATACTCGTATCAAGTCTATGACGACGATGGCGTAGATCTTATATTGAGTGGTTTGTACTCAAGCCATTGATATACAATTCACTCAGATATACAAAAGCCCCTATTTATTTAGGGGCTTTTTATTTGCTCAAACATTCAACTGTCAAAACAGCGGGACAATCATCTGTTTATCGGACTACTGTCTTGTTTCGTTAGGGCGTGTTGAACATTCGACCATGGCATTGACAGCGACTATTTTTTAGGCGATTCGATGTTAAAAATAATAAGTTTAGTCATT
>NZ_JAPEHS010000101.1:0-7933 GCF_028823565.1 Psychrobacter sp. A3 | reverse complement strand
CAGCAGTGCCTATTTGCGAATGTTCAACACGCCCTAGTCAAAAATCGGTAACACAGCGCATTTATCAACCAGCTCACTTACTAAGCGGCAGCGAGCACCCGCTTACCTTATCCTAAAATACCACAGGCTACAATAACGGACTAAACAGACGCACCACGTTATCAAACAGTCGCGCAGCACCATGCCGCTGCTGCCACGCCTCAAGACTCACATAGCGACAGCTTTGTAAATACACCTCTTGACAGTCTGCCACCTGTGCGACCATCTCTGGCGTATAAATCGCCAAGCTGACCTCCATGTTTAAATAAAAACTGCGCATATCAATATTTACCGTGCCAAAGAGACAATAGTCATCATCGACGACCACCGTTTTGGTATGCAGCAGTCCGCCTGTAAACAAAGCGATGTTGACCCCCGCCTCTAGCAGCTCTTGATAATACGCTTGTGAGGCGTGCTGCACCAAAAACGAATCGACCTTTTCCGGTACAATCAGCGTCACCTCGACCCCGCGCTTTGCGGCGATGGTCAGCGCTCCTGATAGCGCCTCATCAGGCACAAAGTACGGCGTGGTAATGCGAATGCGTTTATTGGCGCGATGAATGACCGTCACTAAAGTGTTATAAATCACATGCGCTGTGACTTGCGGTGCTGAGGGTATGAGCTGCGCCAACACGCCTTTTACGATTGGTTTTTTGGGTATCACAATCGACGTCGAGCCAATATCTGGCTGCTCGTGATAATCAATGTGATCGCTCAATACTTTTACGCGACTGTTTAAGTCGTTGATGGTCGGATCCATCACATAGAGCTTTCGCGTATAGTTATTGACTCGCTGATTGAGCGCATCTAGGTTTTCGTTGTTTTCGGCGCCGATATCGGTCACCACCACTTTTGCCATCGCCGTCGCGATACTAATCGCTTGCTGACTAGTCGCCCGAATCGCCACATCAATCCATTGACCGACGTTTTTGTTTTGTTTAAAAAACCTTGGGTCCACCAGATTAAAGCTACCGATATAGCCAATATACTCATCAATCACCACAATCTTGCGATGATTGCGCAAATCAGAGCGCTTAAAGAGCGTCTTAAATAAGCCCACAGGAAGCGACTGATGGACAAACACCCCCGCCCGCTCAAGCGTACGATGCGCGCTACTATTAAAAAAGCTAAAACTGCCCACACTATCGGCCAACAGATGACACTCTACCCCGCGCCGCGCCGCCGCAGCCAGCGCCTCTATCAGCTCTAGTACCTGTCCTTTTGGATAGACAATATAAAACTCCATCAAAACAGTCCGCTGAGCGGCATTGATATCATCGATTAAGCTGTTAAAGATCGCGCTCGGCTCTGTCAACAGCTGCATATTGTGACCTGGAAACACGCCAAACCCTGTCCAGCGCGTCCCTATCTGACTGACACCACGATAGTTGGGCGGTAGCAGCTCTTGACCTTGATCAAACACCAAATGCTCACGCCGTGCCATATCATTCATCAATAGACTGGCTTGATCCACCCGCTCACGATAACGGCGGCCAATCATCGGCTCACCCAACAAAATATAGGCGATAAAACCAAACACCGGCAATGTATAAAGAACCGCAACCCAAGCGATAGACACGCCGATATTACGCTGCACAGATACGATACGCAGCGTCATTACTATCATCAGCACAATATGCAATACCAGACCCAATCCGGCAAAATCGCCCCAAGACCAAGTCGTAAAGTACTGTTCAATAGCAAAAGTATCTATGCTCGCCTCCAACCATTCAGATAAAATCAATGACCTTTACAAAACATTCAGTAGTATAGTAGCTTTTAATCTTCAAACAACAGATAACTATCATAAGTGTTTTACAGAAAACACTGTTGTTTTTTTAGATTTTATGACAATAAATCAACGGCTTAAAAATATATTTTCGATTATTCGCTAAAATAATCAAAATATCGTTTGACAGCCATATCTAAATCTATATAATACACACCCACAGAGCGGGTGATTAGCTCAGTTGGTAGAGCGTCTGCCTTACACGCAGAATGTCGGCGGTTCGAATCCGTCATCACCCACCACTTATTAGCAAGTGAACCTTTTATAAAGGCAAGATGCTAAGACGACCTAAGCAGCGGTAGTTCAGTTGGTTAGAATACCGGCCTGTCACGCCGGGGGTCGCGGGTTCGAGTCCCGTCCGCTGCGCCATATTTAAAACGAATTTAGACTGTAAAGTTTATACAAGTTTCGCCTCAAACATTAGATTGTTTGAGGTTTTTTTGTGTCTGCGTTTTTTGTCTATGTTCCTTCTAATATAACTACCTTTCGATAAGCATCTATTTTGTATTCGCAATAGTTATAATCATCCAACGGGCGTGCAGGTATTTTAGTATTATGAACGCTGACTCATGCGACTCACACTAGCAATCAACGCCACCATCACTACGCCCATGATAATCAAAATACCAGACATCATATGCGCGGCATCATAATTGAGCGCTTCGACTTGCTCATATATAGCGATAGACACAACTTTGGTCTCACCAGAAATACTGCCGCCTATCATGAGCACCACGCCAAACTCGCCAATGGTATGAGCAAAGCTGATTAAACCACCCAAAATAATACCCACGCGCGCTTGCGGTAAGGCTACCTTGACGAAGCGGCGCAGGCGACTGGGTTCTAACAGATGCGCGACTTCTGTGACACTTTGGGGAATACGCAAAAACTGTGCATACACTGGCTGAATATAAAACGGCAGGGAATAAATAATAGAGCCAACCACTAGACCTTCAAAGGTAAAAATAAGCGGACTAATATTGTGCTCAATCAGCCATTTACCGATACCCATATTTGGACTTAGCAGTAATAATAAATAAAAGCCAATAACCGTAGGCGGGAGCACCAGAGGCATAGCAATAATGCCCATAAGCAGAATTTTGAAACGCCCAACTGCCTTCTTTCGACTTGGTTTGGCAAGCCAATAAGCAACAGGAGTCGCAAACAACAGTAAGCACAAGGTCGTGATAGAAGCGAGCTTAATACTCACCCAAAATGGACTGAGCATATCTGACATAAGAGACTGGTCGATCATATAATGTCACGGCTCGTTCTATAGGTAGAGAGTTTAGTCTAACGGATTACTGAATGGGCAGGTAGCCTGCTTGCGCGAAGTGCTGTTGTCCTGCATCCGAGCGCAAGTAATCAGTAAACGCCGCTGCTGGGACTGTATTATTGATAACGATACCATCTTGTAAGATGGCTGGATAGGATGCTTTTGGCAAAGTAATAAACTGCTCAGGTTTGGCTTTTATCGCAACAAGCTGAGATTGCGCCACAAACCCATAATCCACGCTACCTGTATGGGCGTACTGAAATACTTGACCAATATTTTCTGCCTGTATCAGATTCTTCTGAGCGCTTAATTTGTCATATATCTTGTGTGATTGCAGATAAGCTTTTGCAGATGCACCATAAGGGGCAAGATCAGGATTGGCAATAGAAATCTTGCTATCATCTGTAAAACTAGCACTTGTAAACGCGTCAAGAAGCGATGCTGGCGTAAAATCATTCAAAGGTTTTGTGACACTATAGAGTGCAAGCTGACCTCTGGTATAGGTAAACGGTTGTACAGATTTATTACGCTTGTCATCAGACAGCTTTGCCGGAAACTCTTGATTGGCAGACAAGAATATATCATAAGGGGCTCCTGCCTTGATTTGAGCATATAGCTTGCCAGAAGACGCGTAAGTGACTTCGATATCTAAGTTATCTTGATTCGACATATTGCTATCTGTTTGATAGCTATCAATGATATTAGGTAGGACATCAGATAAGTTGGCTGCCGCAGCGATACGTAGTGTTTGGTGCTCAGTTGTAGCAGTCGCCGATTCTGCATTCGTACTGTTATCTGCTGTACAAGCATTTAATGCCAGTAGCAAACACGCAGAGGTACTAATAGCAGCTAGTGACCTACCCATTGTTGCTGAGCCATTTAGATGAAGCATCTTCGTAATACTCTTGCTTCCACACAGGTATATCTGCTTTGATGGTATCTAGTATCCAGCGGCAGGCATCAAATGCTGGATAACGATGGGCATAGACCTCATAAACGCTGCGTTTGATGGTCATAGAATGGCTGTGGACGTTGTCTATCATATATTATCTCTACTCATGGTTTCTACTTACTATCTTTACTCCCTTGCCTAGCCGCCTGCGACTGGGGTGATAAATACCACACTATCGCCATCATTAATCGGATCGGTCTAGTTAGCGAAATAATCATTCACCGCCACCCGCAGCTTTTGTTGCGAATGACTAAAGCCATGCTTTTGACTCAAGCGCTCATAGAGCTCGCTTAGTGAAGTTGATGGCTCGACCTTGATGGTTTCTTGTTGACAATTGGCAGCGTCAGCTAGGCTAGCAAAGTAAAGAACTTGTATGCTCATCGCCGCGGCACCGTTGGTTACTGCGCTGGTTGCTCGTTCGGTTTTTTTAATAGCGCTCATCATACTCTCCATTCTGTGCAAGCTATTCAGCTTCATTTCACTGCTAATCATTAAAACGAAACTGTATTATCCTAAGCATGACGATACTCTGATTTGCTACCCGTTTTGGTGATTAGGCGCACGTTACCAATGGCGATATCGTGCGATATGGCTTTGGTCATGTCATAAATGATCAAGTATGCCACGCTTACAGCCGTCAAGGCCTCCATCTCAACGCCCGTCTTGTGCGTGACTTTGACCGTAGCGCTGACAGTTATGCTGTTAAGATTGTCATCATAGTCAAAGCTCAAACCTATCTTATCGCGTGACAGGCGCGCTCAAAGTCTGTAGGCGTATTAAAGTTGGTCAAATACTGCCAACTGTTTGGAAAGGATACCGCTTGCGCCATCGGCTGAAGAAAGGCCATCACGCGCCGTCCGCCATTATCAATATAGACCTTTAAATCAGGCTCAAGGCTTAATGGATAAAGCCCTAACAGCGGATATAAGTGACTGTCATCAGCTAAGCAAATCACCTTTTTATCAGCTGCTTGGTTTTTGGTTATTTGAGTCGCTATCGGCTGCAACTTTTGCCATAACTCTGTAGCAGTTATCAGACTATCACAGCTAATCACCAATAACCATAATGACTGGTTTTCTGTTAACGCATTTAATGATTGAGCCTTTATTACCGTTTGCAAAGCCGACTCGATAGCGACCAATGCGCCGCTTGTCTTGATCTTATCATCAATCCTTTTATCAACCTTCTCATTTTGGTTTTTATCTTGACTATCAGCGCTAGCATAATCAGCAATGTGCATGATAGCGGCTTGCGGGTTGCTATTCTTTAAAGCTGAATCAACGTCAAACCCGCGACCATTATCAGCAATCATAATAGGGATGCTTTTATTGTTACCAGTATCAAACGTAGCCAAATTCAGCGTGTGTCTGACGTGATAATCCAGCAGACGCTCACCTGTCGGCAATCTAAGCTGGGCTTTTGCCGCGCCCATCCGTGTGGACGCGCCGCCTGCCAAAATGACCACGCCTACCAAATGAGCCGAGTCTTTTATAACGTCAGTCATGTGAATTATGAGTCGGGTTTTGTGCCATAAAATGCGGTACAAAGTTGCACGGACGCGTACGGCTATCGAGCTGCTCTTTTAAGATACTCTCCCACCCTGTACGGCACGCGCCCGATGAGCCTGGCAAACAAAAAATACCAGTATGATTTGCCATGCCTGCAACGGCGCGCGACTGCACGGTTGACATGCCAATCTCCTCTTTTGAGATCAGGCGGAACATCTCACCAAAACCATCGATCGATTTATCAAATAAGACCTTCACCGCCTCTGGCATGCTATCTCTAATAAAAAACCCCGTACCGCCCGTGGTAATCACCGCATGCACGTTTGGATCGGCAATCCAGCCGCTAATCACTGCTCGTATCTGATAAATATCATCGCTAATGAGCTTGCGATCAGCCAAGTTATGACCTGCCTCGGTCAGGCTGTCTGCTAAGTACTGGCCCGAAGTATCTTCTGCCAGCGTACGACTGTCAGAAGCCGTTAAAATAGCAATATTAAGCGGTATAAAATGGGCGGCAGGCTTACTCATAAAAACTCCTTCACATACAGATTTAAATAATCAAAAAAGTGACAACTGACCTACCCACCGATAATCGATAATACTATCCGAATGCGCATGCTGGGCAAAAAACAGATCTCTGTTGTCGCTTGTCTGCATAAATTCTATAAAGCGATAAGTGATGAGTCGGTCTTTGATATAGTCGGTTGAGCACGGCCGATGCTAAGCTTGTCATCATTCATAATTTACTGCCAATTGCGATTTATACGTCTCATCTATCCGCCTGATGGAGCCAAGGAAAAGGTTGCACCGTGACTCTACTACCTGCTGCGACATCACCACTGTCTTTGTCCAACACGACAAAGCAGTTGGCGAGGCTAAGCTGTTTGATTCTATGCGACTGCTGCCTGGCAAAACACTCCACTTCATACTCGCCTGCAGCGTTTTGCGTCAATACGCCGCGCTGAAAATCTTTGCGGCCGACTGATTTTTTGATGTCGTTTGTTAGTTTAGCCTTGATATGTATTTGCATCGGCTGCTCAGATACGCGCGCGCCTGATAATTGCCATAGTGCCGGTAGCACAAACTGTAGCGTACCAACGACTGTCGATAAGGGGTTACCAGGTAAGCCAAAGTACAGTACTGGTTTATCCAAATCTTTAGCAAGCTCCCCAAACACAAAAGGCTTACCAGGCTTCATTGCCACTTTGTAATGGTTAATTTGCCCGAGCTGCTCGATGACGGTAGTCAAAAAATCATAATCACCCACCGACACGCCAGCGGTCGAGATTAGCACATCACAGTCTTGCATAGCCTCATTAATAGCAGTCGTGGTCTTATCCAAATCATCAGGGATAATGCCGTAGTCGCGAATGGTAATCGGCAAACCAGCCAGCAAAGTCTTTAACGTTGGGGTGTTGGAGTTGTATATTTGCGCTAGACTTGTCAGCTCATCACCGACAGCCACCAGCTCATCGCCCGTTGCCAGTAGCCCGACGATAAGCGGCGCAAAGACGCTGACTTGGCTGATACCTAAGCTTGCAAGTAGGCTAATATCAGCAGGGTTTATGCGCTTACCGACTGTCAATACCGCTTCACCTGCCTCTATCTCTTCGCCTTGCCGGCGAATATTGCTATCCACTTTGGCCGCTTGGGTCAGTGTTACCCGATAAGGCCTTGCTTTGTCGATTGTGTCTTTTATTTTTGCAAAGTTGGTGTTTTCTTGCATGATGACGGTGTCGCAGCTATCAGGCACCACCGCCCCTGTAAAAATCCGTACGCCCTGCCCTGCTACAAGCCGATCTGTATAAGCGCTGCCCGCTTGTGACTCACCGATGATCTCGATAGTGCTATCTGCCGATAGTTCGCTGCCTTGCGCGATAGCATAACCATCCATCGACGATAGGTTTTGTCTGGGTATATCAAAAGGCGAGGCGATATCTTGCGCCAGTATCTGATTGCTGCTGTCTTGCAAAGCGCACGTCCTAACAGCTCTTTGCCTTAGAGAAAAATCATTATTATTGTAATCTTCTACGCGCGCTTTTATCGCTAATTGCAAGGCTTCCATAGTAATCATAAAAGGGTACTCTTCTTTTTTTGACGGCTATTAAATCGCTCAATGAGCAGCTATTTTTCTCGCGTATCAGATTGACTATAGCTGATATAGCAATCCTAGATTAGCGCAAAAAAAGCACCTAATAAGGTGCTTTTTGTTGTAGTTGTTAACGGCTTACTGTAGAGCCTAGCAAGAACGTGAGCAAAATGCCTTCTTTAACAGCTTAATATTAGGGCGTGTTGAACCTTCAACCATGGCACTGACAGAGACTATTTTTTAGACGATTCGAAGGTAAAAATAGTAAGCTTAGTCGCTC
>NZ_JAPEHS010000100.1:0-8089 GCF_028823565.1 Psychrobacter sp. A3 | reverse complement strand
TTTCCTTGTTTGGCGGCAATTTATCTCATTTTTATCGCCATTTTTAAAATGAGGACAGGCCCTAGTGTTTTTACTTAAGTAAAAGAGTGGTATTGACGTCAACGACTCAATTTGATGGCGCAAATTATAACAAATTTACCTACTGCTTTGTTTGGGTATCAATGTCTACTTATAAATATCTGTACGACCATCAGGGCCGTTTTTGAAGCGGCGATGGAACCACATCCACTGAGTCGGATCAATACGAATCAGTCCTTCTAATATCTCATTGACACGTGTTGCATCAGCGACCTCGTCATTACTAGGATAGTTCTCTAGCGCTGGGGTAATAGTCAGGTGATAATGAGGACGTTTGCCTCGCGGTAGGTTATCAGGGGTTTGCCGATAGGTATGCAGTGCCATGAGGGCAGGTGGATGCTGTTTGTCACCCAGTTTTGCCATGCGTCTGGCGGCGGTAATGGTGGCCGCTGGTACACCAAAAAACGGTGCCATCACCCCTTGTTTGAGGCCATAATCCTGATCGGGTGAGTACCAAATCACGTGTCCGGCTTTGATTGAGGTGACTAGGCTGCGCATATCGCGGCTAGAGATTTGCTTACCAAAGATAGTGGTGCGGCCGTTGTAGATAAACCAATCGAGCAATGGATTGTTTTGAGGTCGGTACATACAATCGGCGGCAAAAAACTGCGTACAGAGTAAACCGCCCAAATCGAGCATCGTATAGTGCGCGCCCAGTAAAATTACCGCGCGCCCTTCGTTTTGGGCGTTGACTAAGTGCTGCAAACCCGATATCGATACCGTACGGGTAAATACATTAGGACGGAACCAAGCACACAAGGTCTCAAACACACCGATGCCCTGATTGACAAACACTTGCTTTGCCATCAGCTCGCGCTCAGCTTCTGGCTTTTCTGGAAAGGCCAGCCTAAGGTTTATCAGCGTATCACGCCGACGCGAGCCTGCTACGGTATAAACCAAAATACCCAGCTTACGACCGAGCCAAAATTGCCAACGCAGCGGCAGATATATCATCGGTAATATAAAAAAGAATAATAGCCAAATGCCCCAGTATTTGGGCAACAAAAACTGCCATTCAAAAGGCTTTTTTTCTGCTTGTGCGGTGCGTTTGTGATTTTGTGTGATGGTCGGCGTACCGGCAGGGATGGCCGGTGATTTGCTGTTGTTTTTGGCCGTATGATTAGGCGACGCAGGGCGTGAGCCTGATACATCAGTCTTTGGGTGCTTGCTGGGATCGTATTGTTCTGGCGCTTTCATAATAAGGATGAGGTAATAAAAGTTACTATCATGATGGGGTAGTGCTGAATACTTTGCAAGGTGGTTTTTGCGTGTAGCCGGTTTTTGTAGAATAGTCTTAGAAAAACAGCCATAAAAAAACCTTATAAGCTGTGACCAGCTTATAAGGTTTTGCAAAACTAAGCTTAGATTAGCAGCTACTCTTACCAATATCTGACGAGAAATAGAGTAGCGAGCCAATAAGCCATAGCTTTGATTAACGTTTTGAGAATTGTGGACGTTTACGTGCTTTACGTAGACCCAATTTCTTACGTTCGACTTGACGTGAGTCACGAGTAACAAAACCAGCTGATTTTAGAGCAGGCTTTAATGTTTCGTCAGCTTCGATCAATGCACGCGTGATGCCGTGGCGGATTGCGCCCGCTTGACCACTGATACCACCGCCTGCAACGGTTACGTATAGATCGTATTCGTTAGCAGAGTCTAGTAACTCTAGTGGCTGACGAACGACCATGCGTGAAGTTTCACGGCTGAAGTATTCATCAAGTGGTTTACCGTTAACAACGATAGCACCAGTACCTTTCGCTAAAAAGACACGAGCAGTAGACGTCTTGCGGCGACCAGTTCCGTAATTGCGTTCCATAAGTGACTCCTTAGATGTCTAGTTCTTTAGGTTGCTGTGCAGTATGTGGATGTTCTTCCCCGGCATATAGCTTTAGCTTCTTAATCATCGCATAGCCAAGAGGACCTTTTGGAAGCATACCCTTAACAGCTTTGTATAGAACATCTTCAGGCTTATGTGCAATCAGCTTGGTGAAGTTGGTTTCTTTGATACCACCTGGGTAGCCACTGTGACGATAGTACTTTTTGTCTTGTGCTTTTTTACCCGTTACCGCGATCTTTTCTGCGTTGATGACAACGATAAAGTCACCAGTATCTACGTGCGGAGTATAAGAAGTTTTATGCTTGCCACGTAAGCGAGTAGCAATTTGAGTGGCTAAGCGACCAAGGGTTTTGCCGTCAGCATCTACGACATACCAGTCATGGGTCACTTCAGCTGGTTTTGCACTAAGTGTTTTCATGATAAAACCTTAAAATTAGAATTCGTTGAGAGTTTAGCTGGGAACGGGGCTCTCAAAAAACAGACTGCACATTATAAGCAGTAGCGCCTACGCTTGCAAGCTGCATTGGGGTTTATTTTTGCCTTTATGCATCAAACTGCAGCGTTTGGCCAGTTTTTAAGCGGTTTTAGACATTTTGTAGGTGTTGCGTGATGTTGCTAAAAGCGGTGAGGCAAAGAAAAGCGATTTGCTCATCACTCACTTTTTGCAAGCACGTTGCAATTATGACGGTGCCAGCCGATAAAGTCCAGCGACAACTTGGCCAACTTTGGTTTGTTTTAGACAATCAAAGCTGATGCTTGTTGGTTCTGTCTGCGCCGCGCCGGTCGTTGATTGGCTAAGGTGGTCGGCCAATTGCTGCAATTGATCCTCCAGTGCTTTGTCTGCCTCAAGATATAGCAGCGTGTCGCTTGTGATCAACGACTGCTTAATGAGCGTCGTCAAGATAGGCTGCCATAAGTCCTGCGCATACGGCGGATCGATAAAGACGATATCAAAGTGACGTTGCAATGTTTGAGTGTGCGTCAGGACGTGTTCGGCGGTACCTTGGATAATCTGATAACGATGAGTCTCTAAGCGTAGCTGCGTGGCGCTTTGCTCAAGTAAGCGGCATTGGGCAGGATTTGGCTCGATAAAGGTAGTGTGCGCGGCGCCGCGGGACAGTGCTTCAAACCCCAGCACCCCACTGCCTGCACAGCTGTCGAGCACATAAGCGCCGTGTATATCAGCCAGTAACCAGTTGAATAATGTCTCGCGCAGGCGGTCGGGCGTCGGACGCAAGCCTTCGGCGTCGACGAATCGGACGATACGGCGCTTGTGTTCTCCACCGATGATGCGGACATCTCCGGCAGAGCTACTCTTTGCCAGATGGCTGGTTTTGGGTGTGCGGTTTTTAGCGGCGCGTCTGCTTGAGGGTTTTTTTGTCATGGCTTGGGTTACCGTGTCTGGTCATGGTCTTTATTTTGCTTATTATTCCTATGTATCCTATTGTGGCGCTGCATTGGCAGTTTGCTCAGCTTGTGCGTTTTCTTCTTTATCACGCAGCGCATCACGCATGGCTTTGTCAAACGCTTTTTGACGTTTAATGGCTTTTAGCTCGTCTGCTGTCGGTGGCAAGATAGGGTCATCGTGCCGCTGCAGTACCCAATAATCAAAGAGCGCGCGGCCAATTGGGGCGGCAACGGTACTACCGCCGCCACCGTTTTCGACCAGCACCGCCAGCGCGATTTGTGGGTCATCGACAGGGGCCGCCGCCACCGTTTTCGACCAGCACCGCCAGCGCGATTTGTGGGTCATCGACAGGGGCAAAGCCACTAAACCACGCGTGGTCCCAGTGGCGCTTATCGAGTGCAGACTTATCATAGCGTTTGCCTTGGGCGATGGACTTGACTTGTGCGGTACCCGTCTTGCCTGCGATGCGATATTTGGAGGTATAAATACGGCGTCCGGTACCGTTTTTTATCACGCTCTCCATCGCGTCATGCATGCGTAGCCAGTCTGAGGGCTTGCCATTGTAGTCGATTTTGCCATCCGGTTTGCTGATGATCTCTACATCCGCTGCGCCGTCGCTACTTTTGAGTAGATGCGGAGTGATATGTTGCCCTTTACTGGCCGTCATGGCGGTGGCGTTGGCTACCTGTAGCGGCGTCGCCAAAAAATACCCTTGACCGATACTGACTGAGATGGTTTCACCCGGTAGCCAGTCTTTATCATAAGTTTCTTTTTTCCACTTCGGCGATGGCATGATACCTGAACGCTCATGCGGCAAGTCAATACCCGTCTGCTCTCCAAAACCAAAGCGCACCATCCAGTCATGCAGGCGCTGAATGCCCATCTCATAGGCGAGTTTATAGTAATAAGTGTCCACCGACATCACCACCGATTTTTTGAGGTCGACTGAGCCATGACCACCGCGTTTCCAGTCACGAAAACGGTGACTGTCGCCTGGCAAGCTAAAATACCCTGGGTCATAGATAGAGGTCTCCCACTCCCGTAGGCCATAATGCAGCGCGCCCAAGCCTTCAAAGGGCTTGATGGTAGAGGCAGGGGGATACATGCCCTGCAGCGCACGGTTGTACAGCGGCTGATCTGGGTCATCACGCAGGTCGCCATAATCTTTAAAGGAGATACCAGAGATAAAGGGATTGGGGTCGTAGCTTGGGTTACTCACAAATGCCAGTACGTCGCCTGTTTTGGGGTCAATAGCCACAATGGCACCGCGGCGGCCATCTAGCTGCTGCTGGGCGACTTTTTGTAGGCCATAATCCAAGCTCAAAGTGATGTCGTTGCCCGCGATCGGTGGTTTGGTGTCTAGTTGGCGGATGATATTGCCGTGTGCGTCGGTTTCAACCGATTGATAGCCTGGCTGCCCTAAGAGGATATCTTCATAATAATCTTCGATACCGATTTTACCGATGAGGTCAGTGCCTGCATAACGATCCTTGTCGATACGCTTGGTTTCTTTGTCATTGATACGGCCAACATAGCCAATGACATGGGCAAATAGCTCATCATAAGGGTAGGAGCGAGTCAGCTTACTTCGAATCGTCACGCCCCGAAAAAACGGTTTACGCTCGCTAAACTGCGCCACCTGCGCTTCGGTTAGGTCAATCTTGATGGTGACTGGATCGTTTTTGGCTTTATTCAGACGCGCCAAAATATCAGTGATGTCCGTCTCTGTCAGATCAAAAATAGGCGCCAGCAAGTTTAAGGTGCGCTCAGGGTTTTCGACCTCATCAGGGCTGAGCATCGCGGTAAAGACAGGTTGGTTGTCGGCCAAGATAATGCCGTTGCGATCATAGATATAGCCACGGCTCGGCGGCGCTGAAATCAGCTTGATACGGTTATTGTCCGCTTGCGTCGTATATTTATCATGCGCATAGACCTGCAGATAGCCATAACGCAGTATCAGACCACCCAAGCCTAGAAGTATAATAGCGCCAAAGATGATAATGCGATTGGTAAAAATACGATTGACCTGTTCGGTATTGGGAGTCAGCGGTTTATTCATAAAAATCAAAGCCCAAACGGTCAGCGAGTCAATAAAGCTGAGTCAGCAAAACATGGATAACAAAAAACAAGCAAACAAATAGACAGGTTTGCCAAAGCGCGGTAAGAATAAAGGATAATTCAAAGAGTTTCAATCACATAGATGGTCTTTGCTCAAAAAGATATCTTAACAACTGACTGGCTGATATCTTATGTGGTTGGTGGACAAATTATAACAGAAGCTATGCGCGGGCGCAGTACTCGTCAGCGGGTTTGTCACGATTATCTGCTATCAGGCGCTATCTGGCCGACCACCATCATCAGGTCCATATAAAGTGAATATCAGTAGACACGACCTAAGAGGCGCGAATGTTATGTTGGATGGGCTTGTCAGCGCTGGCAGTGGCTCACCGTTATTTGTCAGATGAGTCACAACTTGCGCGCTGCGACGTGTGCTAATAAATAGCAAGTATGCTAAAATCAGGCGATTTGTTTTATAGTCGTTATGATGGCCGCGCGTCTTTTTGCCGCGCTCGAAGTTTGCTAACGCTCATTTACTAGCACCGACAATCAACCTGTCAGGAACCAGATAAATCATGGACGTAACTTCATTGTGGCAGACAATCGCTGAGCATCCAGAGTTTTTTGCCATGCTAACCATTCCGCCGGTGACCGCTTTTGTCACTTGGGCACACGTGTGGATGGCGCTCAAAATGCTGTTTTATCCGATTAAGTTTTGGGGTATTCGTATCCCAAACTTTCCGTTTTTTGGTTTGCCAGGTATTGGCTGGCAGGGTATCGTGCCGCGTAAAGCCGGTAAGATATCGGGTGTTATCGTCGATCAGACATTATCAAAACTTGGGTCGCTTGATGAATTTTTTCAGGCGATGGAGCCTGAGCAGATGGCGGTCTTTATCACGGAGACGGTCGATAAAAACCTTGAGGTGTTGATTGATGAGATTATGCTTGAGCATTCGCCAGCCTTATGGGGCAACTTGCCATATGCTGTCAAGCGCCGCGTCTATGCCCAAGCGCACAAAGAGCTGCCAAGTATCATGCAGTCCTTGGTGACGGATTTGACGTACCATGTCGAAGATCTCGTCGATATGCGTCAGATGATTGTCAATAAAATGGAGAGTGATCGCCGCTTGATGGTCAATATGTTTTTGAAAGTTGGCCAAAAAGAGATAGATTTTATCTGGCATATCAGTGCTTTGATTGGGCTGGTCTTTGGTATTATCCAGATGTTTATCTTTTTGGTGGTGCCGCAGCATTGGACCGTGCCGTTTTTTGCGGCGATTTGGGGCTTTTTGACCAATTGGATTGCGATTTGGATGGTGTTTAATCCCGTTGAGCCGCGTTTTATACCTTATGTGAAGTTTTTTACAGTTCGGCGCCGCTTTCCGTTTATTCAGCCGCAAATGCCGCACATTGCCCAGTACCGTTTGCAGGGCGGTTTTATGAAGCGGCAAGAAGAGGTCTCTGAGGTGTTTGCTGAGATTGTGGTGCGAGACTTGGTGACGTTAGAAAACATCATGAATGAGATGATGTATGGCGCGCGCGCGCCGCAGACGCGTGACTTGATGAAGTCGCATTTGTATCAGGTGTTAGAGTCGCCTGTGATCAGTACCACATTGCGTGTCGGGCTGGGCCGCCGTGAGTATGGTCAGCTAAAAAACACCATTATTGATAAGTCAATCGTGGCCACGATGGTGCCGCTGCGCGACCCTGAGCTCAATGAGAGCCGTGCCAGTAAAATATTTGGGATGTTTCGCGATCGGATTCGGGCACTGACACCAAATGAGTTTCAAAACCTGCTGCGTCCTGCCTTTAGAGAGGACGAGATGACGCTGATCATCCTTGGTGGTTTGACAGGGTTTTTGGCAGGCTGGCTGCATTTGGTCTTGGTGTTTTTTCCTTCAGTACAGTGATCTGTCATGGGCGCATCGCTGAGTATCAGTATAAATAGCAGATACGTTTTTTGTATCAATGATTCCCATTGATACATCACGACAATAGTAGTGAGTTTTACAGCTTCTATAGCCATTAAAACCGCCGTTTTTAACCGTAAACTATGACCGCATAAAGGACTATTTCGCGTTTGCCAGTGGCCAAAAGGTTATTGGCGAATCCTTAATTGTATCCAAGGTAAACAAGGTTAGACCGTATGTTAATCACAGAATTGGGTTATTTTGCCTTGCTGGCCGCCTTTATATTGGCGATTTTGCAGGTGGTATTACCAACCGTTGGCGTCATGCGCGATCACGTTGCTTGGCAGCGTCTCGCGCCCAGTCTCGCGTGGGCACAGTTTGCTGCCATGATTTTTTCATTTGTTGCATTGATGGCAGGCTTTTATTTCAATGACTTTAGTCTCGTCTATGTCACGCAGCACTCTAATACTTTGTTGCCTTGGTACTATAAACTCTCGGCGACATGGGGCGGACACGAAGGCTCACTCTTGTTGTGGATGACCATCATGGCCACGTGGTGTGCACTGGTCTCCTACTTTAGCCGTGGCTTGCCGTTGTCGATGCGCGCGCGGGTACTCGTGATATTGGCCGGTGTGCAGGTCATGATGCTAGCGATGCTGATTTTTACCTCGTCGCCATTTGATCGTACCTTGCCCAATCTGCCCGTAGATGGGGTAGATCTCAACCCACTTTTGCAGGATTTTGGGCTGATCATTCACCCACCGATGCTGTATATGGGCTATGTGGGCTTAGCGG